>NZ_JBGVMC010000295.1:0-1741 GCF_045124615.1 Succinivibrio sp. | reverse complement strand
TTTGCAGCAGAAGAAAGCTTTTCAAGAGACTTATCTGACTCTATCACAACGATCTTTACTGGCTGAAAATTACATGCAGTAGGAGCAAGAACACCTGCTTTAACAATTCGGTCAATCATTTCCTGGCTTACTTTCTTGTTTGAATAAGCTCTTACTGAATGGCGTTTTTCCATTAAATTCAATAAATCCATAATTAACTCCTTTTTTAAGATTTGTTTTTAATATATCCTATTCTATATTTTTGTAAAGAATGTACTTTTTTGTAATATACTATCTAAAAAGATAGTGTAAATTTAGGTAACTGTTCACCATGTCCGAATGTTCAAAATTAGCTGATAACTCAAAAAGTGTTTGTCCTATTGCAAGAACCGTAGAGCTTATCGGAGGAAAATACAAAGCTGTTATTCTCTGGCATCTTAAGAATGAAACACTAAGGTACAGTCAGCTACACAGAAAAATTTCTTGTGCGACAGATAAAATGCTTGCTCAGCAGTTAAGAGAACTTGAAAATGATGGTCTTATAATAAGAAAGGTATATCCAGTTGTTCCTCCAAAAACTGAATATTCCTTAACTCAGAAAGGAAGTCTCATTATTCCTGTACTTGAAGCTATGAGAGAATTTGAAGCAAAATTTTCAGAAAAGAAGAATTGATTGAAAGAGAAAAAAGGAGAAATTTAATTTCTCCTGAAAAAGATTAGTTTTCTTCTTCTTTTTCCTCAATTGCCTCGAAAGGACAAACTGACTGACATGCACCACAGTCAGAACATGCTGCACAGTCAATCTTGAAGGTATCATCACTCTGCTGCTCAATTGCACCACATGGGCAGATATCACTGCACTCTCCACACTGAGAGCATAACTCTTGATTAATTACGTACATTCTTGTTTCCTTAGGTTACACTTTATCAATTGCTCGTTATAATACACGAAATAGATTTTTTTAAAAAGGCAGATATATGGATAAGATTTCTCAAAACATTCAGAATGTTCTTGCCAAGATAAAAGATGCTGCAGAAAAATACGGTAGAGATCCTGCTACTATTACGCTTTTAAATGTAAGCAAGACAAAACCAGAGCAGATGGTTATTGCAGCTTATCAGACAGGTCAAAGACATTTTGGCGAATCATATGCTGTAGAAGCAGCTGAAAAAATTGAAAACCTAAAGAATCAGGGGTATAACGATATTGTCTGGCACTTTATCGGGCCTATTCAAAAAAATAAAACCAAGCTTATTGCTGAGCACTTTGATATAGTTGAAAGTGTAGATAGAGCCATTGTCGCTAAAAGACTGAACGATCAAAGACCAGATCATCTTGGTGTACTTGATGTACTAGTTCAGGTCAATATTTCAGATGAAGAGCAGAAATCAGGCTGTTCTATCGAACAAATTGATTCTGTTATTGATGAAATTCAAAACTGCAGTAAACTAAGACTTAGAGGTTTTATGGGCATCGGTCTTGATACTGACGATATGCAGTTAATAGACTCAGAATTTCAGAAACTTCACGATCTTTTTGTAAAATACAAAGAAAAATTTGAAGATTTTAATATCCTATCTTTAGGAATGACGAACGATCTGGAAATTGCAATCAAAAACGATTCAACACAGGTCAGAATTGGAACTGCCATCTTTGGCGCTAGAGAATATAAGAACAAATAAAATGACTACTAAGAAAATTGCCTTCATCGGTGGAGGAAACATGTCCTCCTGTATTTATGCAAGCATTATCAATACCTTT
>NZ_JBGVMC010000294.1:0-7077 GCF_045124615.1 Succinivibrio sp. | reverse complement strand
ACCAAGTAAAGGCAAGAAACATCCTTGCAGTAACATTTACAAATAAAGCTGCAAAGGAAATGCGCGAGAGAATAGGTATGTACCTGAATGCTAATGATACTCATCAGCTATGGGCAAATACATTCCACTCTACATGTTTACGATTACTAAGAGCCTATGCAACTCAGGCTGGGTTAACTCCTGGATTCTTGATATTAGATACAGATGGACAGAATTCACTTGTAAAAAGAATAATGCAGGATCTTCAGATGGATATAAAGGAGATAAAACCATCTGAATTTGCTTCAAGGATCAGCAGCCTGAAAGAAAAGGGTATGAGAGCTGATGATTTTCAAAAGAGAGTAAACTATATAAAGTATACCAATAAAAGAAGCAGTGGTACTATAGAAAAGTTAGCTTTGGTTTACAGCGCATATGAAAGGATCTGTAATCAGGAAAATTCTGTAGACTTTGCTGAAATTCTATTAAGAACAGTCGAGCTTTTAAGATCAAACTCAGCTATCAGAGAAATTCAGAATGAACGATTCAAGGAAATTTTGGTGGATGAGTTTCAGGATACCAATTCTATTCAGTACGAGCTTTTGACACTGCTTGCAGGAAAAAATTCTCATGTAATGGTTGTAGGTGATGACGATCAGTCAATCTACAGTTGGCGTGGTGCAGACTACACAAACATGAAGAAATTTTTAAATACTTTCCCTGATGTTCATCAGTACCTTTTATCACTGAATTATCGCTCAACTCAGAATATTCTCGATATGGCAAATACTCTTATTGAGAAAAACTTTGAGCGCGTTATGCTCAAAAATTTAAAAGGAAACAATGGTACAGGTTCTCAGGTTTCCATTTTTAAATGTGCTAACAACAGAGTAGAGGAATTATCTGTTGCAAAAGAGATCCAATCCTTAAAGGATCAGGGCGTAAAACTTTCAGATATTGCTGTTCTATACAGAAACAACTATCTGTCATTCGGCTTTGAACAGGCACTGACAAAAGCAAAGATTCCCTATGTTATATATGGTGGTCAGAAATTCTTTGATAGAGCTGAAATTCAGTCTGCACTTGCATACTTAAAGATCCTTGTAAATAAAAAAGATGACACTGCTTTATTAAGAATAATCAATCTTCCTGCAAGAAAGATTGGACCAAAAGTTGTTGAGAGTCTTCGCAATATAAGCAATGAGCACAGCTGCTCAATCATTGAAGCTATTGAATATCTTCATGAATATGTATCTTCATCAGATGCTGCAAAAGAATTAAAAACTCTCTATTCTAAGGTATCAGCCTTTTATAATCTTTACCTTGAACTACTCTCTAAAAAAGAGACGATGAGACTTCATGAGTTTGTTCATCATATGCTGACACTAACAGGTCTTTATGCTTTCTATTCAGAAAAAGATGCTAAAGAAGGAAAAAGTGAAGAGGACAATTCTAGATACAAGAATTTAGGTGTTTTAGTATCTAATGTGAAGGAATTTGAAGCATCAGTAGATCAAGGTGAAGTATCTGTTGATTCTGAAAATTCAGCTAAAGTTGAAGATCAGCTGACTCTTTATCTGACAAACATTACTTTAGTATCAGGTGGAGAGATAAATGAAAATGGCTCAGATGAGACTATGCCATTTGACTGTGTAAATTTAATGACAATCCATGCATCTAAAGGTCTTGAGTTTAAATATGTCTTTATCTGTGGATTTGAGTCAGAGATCCTTCCATCATCAAGAAAGAGTTCAAGTGGAGATAACTCTTTAGAAGAGGAAAGACGACTTGCATATGTAGGAATTACAAGAGCAAAGGAGCAACTTGTTATTTCATACGCAAAAGCAAGAACAATGTTTGGAAAGAATGAGCAAAAAGGAGCAAGTTCTTTCTTATATGACATTGTTGGAAGCTATGAGAATTCTAAAAATAAGCCATATAAGATTGTCACAAAGATATAATTATTTTGGTGTAGCTAAAAAGGCTACACCTAGTAATGTATCTATCTTTTGATAACTGTGCTTTATCTTTGTATTTATCAAAAAAGCATACTTAAAATAAGCAGTTATTTAAAATAGATAAAAAGTATCTACTAAATTTTTTCAAAAAAAAGTGGACTTTAAAAAAAATGTGATAGAATTAACGCAGTAATCCATTCGATTGCGATATCAATTTTAAGGTCCTTATGCGACCTTTTCAACACTGGAATTATCCATTTTTATTTTTTAATAACCAACCCCACTGTATTCTCCATACAGATCAGGGTGATTTCGTTGAAATTTATGAATCTAACCGAACTTAAAAATACTCCTGTCGCACAGTTAGTTCAGATGTGTGAGCAGAATGGCATTGAAAATGTCGCCCGTCTAAGTAAAAAAGAAATCATCTTCCAACTATTAAAATACTGTTCAAAGAACGGTGAAGATATTTATGGTGAAGGTGTTATCGAAATTCTTCCAGATGGTTTTGGTTTTCTAAGAAGCGCAGACAGTTCTTATTTAGCAGGACCAGATGATATTTATGTGTCACCAAGCCAGGTAAGAAAGTTTAACCTAAGAACTGGTGATTCTATTTCAGGAAAAATCAGACCTCCAAAGGAAGGCGAAAGATATTTTGCTCTGCTCAAAGTAGATTCAGTAAACTTTGACCAGCCTGAAAACTCAAGACATAAGATCCTTTTTGAAAATCTTACTCCTTTATTCCCACAAGAAAGATTGAACTTAGAACTTGGTAATGGTTCAAAAGAGGATTTAACCGCAAGAGTTATCGATCTTGTTTCCCCTGTAGGTAAAGGTCAGCGTGGTCTTATTGTTGCTCCTCCAAAAGCTGGTAAGACAATGCTTCTACAGAATATTGCACACTCAATTTCTACAAAGAACCCAGAGTGTACTCTTATCGTTCTTTTAATTGATGAGCGTCCTGAAGAAGTTACTGAGATGCAGCGTAATGTTAAAGGTGAAGTTGTAGCTTCAACCTTCGATGAGCCTGCAGCACGTCACGTTCAGGTTGCTGAAATGGTTATTGAAAAGGCAAAACGTCTTGTTGAGCATAAACATGATGTTGTTATCTTAATGGACTCAATTACCCGTTTAGCCCGTGCATACAATACAGTTTCTCCATCATCAGGTAAGGTTTTAACCGGTGGTGTTGATGCAAACGCACTTCAGCGTCCAAAGAGATTATTCGGTGCAGCACGTAATGTTGAGGAAGGTGGTTCTTTAACAATTATTGCAACAGCCCTTATCGATACAGGCTCTAAGATGGATGAAGTGATTTACGAAGAGTTCAAGGGTACAGGTAATCTTGAATTACATCTATCAAGAAAGATTGCAGAAAAGCGTGTTTATCCTGCAATTGATGTTACCCGTTCAGGAACAAGACGTGAAGAGCTTATTACAACACCTGATGAGCTACAGAAGATGTGGATCTTAAGAAAGTTCCTACATCCTATGGGTGAAATTGAAGCTATGGAATTCCTCATTGACAAGTTATCAATGACAAAGACAAATGATGAATTCTTTACTGCAATGAAGCGTAGCTAAAACATAGTTCATAAAAACGAAGGCCTCCATCTGGAGGCCTTCTTGCAAGTTATCTTTTCTTATTTATTCTCGCCTTTTTCATGTTCTTTAATTGCATGATAAACGGCTTTTGCTAAGAATACATCCATCTTATCTCCGTTGTGCTCAAGCATTTTTGGGAACATTGAAATAGGGGTTGCACCAGGGAAGGTGTTGATTTCGTTTATCAGAATACCGTCTTCTTTTGATAAGAAGAAATCTATTCTTGAAAGATCACGTAGTTTCAAGCCAACGAAAGCACGTCTTGCAAGATTCTGAATTGTATGAATTTCTTCATCGGTTAAGCCTTCAGGTTCAACTGTAGTTGTGGTACCTGAATCCTGTGAGTATTTCTCATCATAGGTATAGAACTTATTTGATGGAATAATGATTTCACCTGGTTTTGAAATTTTTAACTCACCGTCAATTTCATAGGCTGCTACTTCAAGCTCGCGATGAACAATATTCTTTTCAATTACAACTTCAGTGCTGTATGAGAAAGCTTCAATGATGCTATCCCAAACATCATCTCTCTTGGTTACATGGTAGCAACCAACAGATGACCCCTGAGAAGCAGCTTTAACATAGATGTCTTTGTATTTATCAAAAAACTCTAATGCAATCTGCTTGTACTGCTCGTTAGGCAGTGGAATGATTTTATATGGGCTATTTGGAATTCCTAAAGAATCCAGATGTAGTTTTGTGGTATTTTTATCAAAACAATAGCGGCTTGCCTGAGAACGGCAACCAATATAAGGAATATTTAAAATCTCAAGGAATGACTGGATATCGCCAGTTTCGCCTGGTACACCATGGATACATGGAACAACGCAATCAACATCAAACTTATGATTGTCAAACACAAAAGTCTTGTTGTTATCAAAGTAACCTGGCTTATCTTCAACTAAAAACTGATTATTGTGAATAACAGCCTTTAGTACATAGAAATCTTCTGTCTTGTTTAATTGTTCTTCAATAAATGAAGCTGAAAGCAGAGAAATATCGTGCTCAGCGCCATCTCCGCCACATAGTAATAAGATATTGGTACTCATTTTGAATCCATTATTAATAAAATTTTGTGTAATGATATGATAATAAACAGAAAAGAAAAAGTACTGATTTTATAAAAGTGCACACAGCACACAAAAGAAACAAGAAAATTTCGATTGTGTGCTTTAGATATGGATTATTGTCTAGTTTAATGAGTTTTCAATTAGCGCTTTTAATTCATTTTTAGGAAGAGCGCCAACCTGACGGTTGATGATTTCACCATTCTTGAAAAGTACAAGATTAGGGATACTCATAACACCATATTTTGCAGCATTTGCTGAATTCTCGTCGATATCTACCTTTACGAATTTAACATTAGGTAGTTCTTCTGCTAAATCCTCAAGATATGAACCAACCATTCTGCAAGGACCACACCATGGAGCCCAGAAATCTACAAGTACAGGTTTATCTGACTTGATTACTTCAGCTTCAAACTGCTCATCATTGATATGAATTAACTTGTCACTCATATTATTTCTCCTTTTTTACTAATAGTAGCATGAAAAGGATTGTAAAGTGGCTTATGAAATTAAATATCACTTGTGAAGCTCATCAAAGCTATTAACATTAAGCTTTTTAATAAGATAGTTGAGTAACATTCCGTAAGCTGGGACAAAGATAGATAAATTTGCCACAATTTTTACTAGATAGTCTACGGTTGCAATTTCAACAAAGTTCTCTGCCATGAATGCATCAGGCCCATTCATGAAAGCTACTGCAAAGAAGATATATGTATCAATCAAGTTTCCAAAAACTGATGAGCAGATAGGGGCTAGCCACCATTTTCTATTCTGTCTTAATTTCTGGAATACAAGAATATCAGCAAGCTGTCCTGATAGATATGCAGTTAATGAAGCTAATGTAATTCTGAATACAAACACTGAGAAATTACTGAGATTTGAAAATCCCTGGAAAGTGCCGTGCTCGAATAATGTTCCTATAAAGTAGGACAGAATAAGACCAGGCATTGTTGCAAGGAAAACTACTTTTCTTGCATTTCTCTGTCTGAAAATTCTAACTGTCAGATCGGTTGTTAAAAAAATGAAAGGATAAGTAAAGGTTCCAACCGTTGTATTGATACCTGCGATGTTCAGAGGGATCTGAACAGCGTAATTGCTCAATACAATGATAAAAATATGAAAAAACCAAAGCTTATATAAAGGGAAAGTAAATGTTGCCATTTTCGTTTCAGTGATAAAAAAATAAATACAAAAGCGCGATTTAAAACCACGCCACCTGTCAAAAAGACAGTATATTGTATGACAAATAGCAGTAAAAAAAGTAAAATAATTTTGTTTGCAGGTTAGCTAAAAAACTCACATCTGGAGAAAAAATGAATATTCATAAGCAGCTGGTTCTGATAGATGGTTCCTCTTTTTTGTATAGAGCCTATCATGCATCAAAGAATGGCTTTACAAACTCTAAAGGCCAACCAACAGGTGTTTGTCTGATTATTACAAAGATGCTTCAGAATATTCTAAAGAAATTCTCTAACTCTGATTTCATTATGATTTTTGATGCTAAGGGAAAATCATTTAGAAATGAGATTTATTCACAGTACAAGGCAAATCGTCCTCCAATGCCAGACGATCTTCGCTCTCAAATTGAATATGTACATAAGATTGTCAAAGGATTAGGATTTCCCCTTGTTTCAATAGAAGGCGTTGAGGCCGACGATGTAATTGGTACATATGCATCAAAGGCAACAGAAAACAACATTAAAACCATTATCTGTACTGGAGATAAGGATTTAGCTCAGCTTGTAGACAAGAATATTACCTTATATGATTCAATGAACGATGTTTACTATGATGAAACAGGCGTTGTTGAAAAATTTGGTGTAAAACCATCTCTTATCATCGACTTTTTAGCTTTAAAAGGCGATTCTTCAGATAACATTCCAGGAATGGCTGGCTGTGGTGATAAAACAGCAGTTTCTTTATTAAATGAGATTGGTCCAATCAGTGAGATTGAAAAGAATCTAGACAAAATACCTACACTGTCATTTAGAGGTGCAAAGACATTTAAAGACAAATTCGTAAATGCCCTAGATTCAATTCATTTGTCATATACACTTGCAACCATCAAAAAGGATGTTGATGTTCCTTTTGAGCTTGATGATGTCCCAGAGCTTGCTACAGACTATGATGCTCTGATAGATATTTTTACTGAACTTGAATTCAAGAAAATACTCATTGAACTCAAATCACAAAGAGATAATGGATCATCTGCAGATAAGGTAGAAGAAAAGGCGGAATCTTCAGATACTAAATCTGAAGAAACAATGGTTTCTTTATCAGATAGTGATTCTAATCTTATTGATTACAGAGAATACGGCGCTTCATTTGTTTTAGTTGATACTTTAGAAAATCTGTTAGCTCTCGTTTCAAAAATCAACAGTGCACAGTTTGTTGCATTTGATACAGAGACAACTTCACTGAACACAAGAGATTGCAAAATTGTAGGTATGTCCTTATGTATGCACGAG
>NZ_JBGVMC010000293.1:0-7672 GCF_045124615.1 Succinivibrio sp. | reverse complement strand
TTACCGTTCTCGTTACGCATTGAACGAACACGACCATACTGTAGACCGCAAAGAACGATATCACCCTTCTTTAAGGTACCTGAACGAACAAGAACAGTTGCAACAGGACCACGGCCCTTATCAAGACGTGATTCAATTGTTACACCTTCAGCCATTCCATCATGTACAGCCTTAAGCTCTAAAACTTCAGCCTGTAATGTGATAGCTTCTAATAGCTCATCAACACCCATACCGGTCTTTGCAGATACCTCTACGAACTGGTTTTCACCACCCATAGACTCAGGAATAACTGAGTGCTGCATTAACTCATTGATTACACGCTGTGGCTCTGCACCTGGCTTATCCATCTTGTTGATTGCAACAATCATTGGAACCTTTGCAGCCTGAGCATGCTGAATAGCTTCTAAAGTCTGAGGCATTACGCCGTCATCTGCTGCAACAACTAGAACAACGATATCTGTACACTGAGCACCACGTGCACGCATTGCGGTAAATGCAGCATGACCTGGGGTATCTAAGAATGTAATACCGTCATTTCTTGTCTGTACATGATAAGCACCGATTCTCTGGGTAATACCGCCGGCCTCACCTACAGCAACCTTTGACTTTCTAATGTAATCAAGTAAAGATGTCTTACCATGGTCAACGTGACCCATGATTGTAACAACAGGAGCACGTGGAAGTGCCTCTGCCTGAGTTTTACGATCAGATAATAACTGATCTTCGATCTCGTTTTCTTTTCTCAAGATTACCTTATGGCCCATTTCCTCAGCTACTAACTGAGCTGTAGCCTGATCTAAAACCTGATTGATGCTTACCATCTCACCAAGTTTCATTAAGGTCTTGATAACTTCAGTTGCCTTAACAGCCATCTTTGCAGCTAGCTCTGCAACTGTAACAGTCTCACCTATCTCAACGTCACGAGATACAGGAGCTGCAGGTTTGATAAAGCCGTGCTGCTGCTGATTTAGCTTAGCCGCACCCTTAACGCCCTTAGCACCCTTACCGCCTTTCATGCGGCGATCTCTTCCGTTTGAATTTGACTGCTCATTTTCTTCAAAGCGCTTAGAATTACGTCTGTCAGCACCTTTTTCACGGTGGCGACCACGATTTTCCTCTTCACGCTCCTGACGAGCCTCTGCTTCACGAACATAACGGGAAGTAGTCTGATCTTCCTCTTCGTCCTGATGTGCACGAGCCTCTTCTTCAGCAGCCCAGCGAGCTTCATTTTCCTCTGCAAGTCTGCGAGCCTCATCAGCAAGACGCTTTGACTCTTCTTCTTGCTTTTTCTTCTGCTGCTCTTCTTGAGCACGACGAAGTTCAGCTGTTGCTTTGTCTTCTTCTTTGTCTTTGTGCATAGCAGCTTCTTTAGCTTTAGCCTGAGCCTGTGCCTTTGCAGCCTCTTTTGCCTTAGCTTCCTTTTCAGCCTTCTCGCGTGCAGCTTCTAAAGCCTTCTGCTCTGCCTCAGCCTTCTTCTTAGCTTCTAAAGCCTTCTGCTCTTCTTCAGCTTTTGCCTTGGCAATTGCTTCTTGCTCTAACTGAGCTTCGCGCTCTTTTCGATCAACAATAACCTTTTTCTTGCGCACTTCAACCTGAACCTGCTTTGTAGAACCTGAACTCTGAAGCGTCATGGTTCCTGAAGGTTTCTTCTTTAAGGACATGCGCTTTGGTGCGCCTTCTTGTAAATTCTCTTCTGTCATATATTATCCTATATCCTTAAATTAGTTGTTTGAGTCTTTAAACCAGTACTCATTACGTGCAGCCATGATGATTTCACCAGCTTTCTTTTCATCAAGACCTTCAATTGAGGTCAGATCATCAGTTGCCTGCTCTGCTAAATCTTCACCAGACTTGATTCCGTGATCAACCAACTTAAGTGCCAGTGTCTCATCGATACCCTCAAGAGCAACAAGCTCCTTGATTGCCTGAGCATTCTGGGCATTCTCAATCTTTTCAACAGCCTCACGAGCTACAGACTGAAGCTGTTCTGCTGTTTCCTCATCCATACCTTCAATTTCAAGAAGTTCAGATGGTTCAACATAGGCAACTTCTTCTAATGTTGTAAAGCCTGCATCTGACAGTGCAGTTGCAAATTCATCATCAACATTGAGGTTTTCTGTAAAGTTCTTGATAACCTTACCAACTTCCTTCTGTATATCTGACTCAAGCTCTTCTTCGGTCATAACCTTAAGCTCCCAACCTAAAAGCTGAGATGCTAAACGAACATTCTGACCGTTCTTACCAATGGCTAGAGCAAGATTCTCAGGTGCAACAGCAATTAGAATGCTGTGATCTTCTTCGTTGATGATGATGCGAGAAACCTCAGCAGGCTCCATAGCATTTGTTACATACTGAGCTAGGTTCTCATCATAAAGAACAACATCAATCTTTTCACCTGACAGCTCATTTGAAACAGCCATTACACGAGCACCGCGCATACCAATACATGCACCACGTGGATCAATTCTTCTGTCCTTTGAACGAACTGAAATCTTTGCTCTTGAACCTGGATCACGTGCAACGCCCATGATCTCGATTACATCCTCACCAATCTCAGGAACTTCAATTCTGAATAATTCCTTTAAGAAATCAGGAGCTGTTCTTGAGCAGATGATCTGAGGACCACGGTTGTTCTCAGTTACGATATTCTCAAGCAGAACCTTAACTCTGTCACCACGGCCATAAGTCTCGTGTGGAATAATCTGATCACGCTTTAATACAGCTTCTGCGTTATTGCCAAGGTCAAGAACCATGATATCGTGGCTCTGCTTCTTAACTGTTGCATTAACAACATGACCAATATGCTCACGCTGCTCTGATACAACCTGCTCGCGCTCAGCATCCTTAACTTTCTGTGATAGAACCTGCTTTGCAGTCTGAATAGTGATACGGTCAAACTTAACAGATTCAATCTGCTCTTCAACAATATCACCAACCTGAATACCAGGATGGTCAACTAATGCAGCTGCAAGAGAAATCTGCTGTGAAGGCTTATCAAGAGGTCCTTCATTATCAACAACCTCCCAGCGACGGAAAGTGTCATATGAACCTTCTTTTCTATCAATCTTTACACGAACTAAAATCTCAACCTGGTATTTTTTCTTTGTAGCAGTAGCTAAAGCAGTCTCTAAAGCCTCAAAAATCTTCTCTCTAGGAATTGCTCTTTCGTTTGATAAAGCTTCTGCAATTGCAATTATCTCTTTACCCATTTTAAATTAAGTCCTCTGTATGATTAACCTTTTGTTGCCTTCTTAGAGTTTGATGGAAATTCTGGTACAACGCGTGCGACACTAACGTTTGCAAATGATACTTCCATCAAACCTGAAATCTTGTCGTCGATCTTTACAAGACCGTCTTGAGTGATTTCAGTTAAGGTTCCCTGTAACTTATGTCTACCCTGCATAGGGATACGAAGCTCAGCCTTTACAGTTTTTCCAACATAAGCTTTTGCCTGTTCAAGTGTAAACAGAATCCTGTCAAGACCTGGAGATGATACCTCTAGAGTATATTTAGGTGAAATCAAATCAGCTGTGTCTAATGCAGGTGACAGAACATCCATGATCTCTCCACACTTATCTGCATTCACACCATCTTCTGACTCAATAAATACCTGAAGAATTGCATGATCGTTGCCTCCGTGATAACGGATACCCCAGACCTCTACGCCCATAGACTCAATAAGTGGAGTTACAAGCTGTGCAACTTTTTCTTCAATGGTTCCTGCCATTATTTCCTCTTAACAAAATTATCAGTTCAACTCTAGCTTTGAAACATAAAAAAAGGACCACTAACTAGAGGTCCCTTTATAAGTTCCGCTATATCAGGCAGTATTTCTACTGCAAGGTTCAAGCTCACACTTGAACAGACTCGATACAATACGTATCAAGTGCTCTATTTATAACAGATATGAATATAAAAATCAAGTATTTTCCTCTTCTGTGACCTCTACCTTAGTAAGCACAAGAGCATCAATTGAGGTTAAATCTGCACTTGTTACCTCAATTTCCCAGCCGTCTATGCTTATTCTGTCACCCTTTACAGGAACTCTCTGAAGTCTGTCTAGAACGAAACCTGCAATAGTCTGATAATGTTCAGATGGAGGAATACAAAGACCAGTACTTCTCTGAACGTCTGGCAATATAGCATCACCATCAATCATGAAGGATAACTTCTTGTCATCTAAAGGAACAATCTCTGGAGTTTCTGTTTTTTCAGGAAGCTCACCTGTGATCTCCTCAATGATGTCATGAACAGATACGATTCCTTCAAATGCTCCGAACTCATCGTATACAAATCCCCTATATCTTTGAGTCTGTCTAAACTGCTCAAGAATGCTCAGAATATTGACTGAATGAGGGATATAAAGTGGCTTTATCAGACATTTTTCTATATCTGAATAATTAGGATTCTTATGTATAAACAATGACAGAAGCTTTGCCCTTGAAATAAATCCTACAGGCTGATCCTTATGACCATTCTTGTATGCTACAAGATATGAGCTTGTGCACTTTTGAGCTTTTGCAAGAATTGCAGGCAACGAGCCGTCTATCTTTACCATCTGAAGATCAGTTCTTGCAGTCATTACGGCTTTTACAGGAAGAGCTGACAGTTCAAGCACTCTTGAAACCATTTCCTTTTCAAGTTTGTTGAACATGTAGGCAGAAGGCTTTGAAACAATAGCCTCCTGAATTGAGTGCACATTATCCTGATTTGAGCCTAGTAATCTTAAAACCAATGAAGCTGCAACCTGTCTTGACTGCATATTGTTTGAATGATTGATTTTAAGAATATTCTTTCTTGAAACCTGATTAAAGATTTCAATTAGCAATGAGAATCCGATTGCTGAATATAAATATCCTTTAGGTACTTCTATATGGAATGATTCCATAATCAGAGCAAAACCAATAAGCAGCAAGAATCCAAGACATAGGATAACAACTGTTGGATGACGGGAAACAAATCTTGCAATAAGCTCTGAAGCCCAGATAAGAAGAGCCATCGCAACAGTTACTGCAATAATCATAATATAGGCATGCTGTGTCATACCTACAGCAGTAATAATGGCATCGCCTGAGAACAGCACATCTAGGATCATGATCTGAGTTGATACAATCATGAAAGACTGACCTGCAGCCTTACTTACAGATACAGTATCATCTACAGATGCTTCAAGTTTTGTATGCAGCTCTTCTGTGGCCTTGTAAATCAAGAATGCACCGCCAAAGAATAACATCAGATCACGAACTGAAACTGCAAAATCAAAAACTGTAAACAATGGTTTAGACATTGCCATGACATATGCTGCAAACATCATCAGGACTATTCTGATTAGCAGTGCTCCAACAAGACCAATATATCTTGCTACTCTAGCCTGATGAGGTGGAAGCTTTGCGCTTAAAACAGCAATAAACAGCAGGTTATCAATACCTAAAACAACCTGAATTGCACAAAGTGAAATTAATCCTACCCATGCTGTTGGATCGAGCATCCATTGAAGATCAAATAACAGTGCATGAGATGTAGCTAGTGCTGTCTGAGTATCCATTACAGCACCTCTTTAAATATGACTAATTGAATAAATGAATTGATATTATTGAATTGAAAATAAAGCGAACTATTCGGGTCTGCGTTCATATAATTTATTTATTTTTCCTCTTCAAGAAAACACATATCTAATAATACAACATGTTTTAGAAAAAATCTTTGATTCGCGTAATTGTTTAAAAATGAAACATATTTCAAAATTGAAAAAAGTCAAAGATAATAAAAAGCTCCACTAAATGGTGGAGCCTCATTTTATCCGTTTCGTTTAACTCTTGGATAAGAGTGAGAAGCGCTTGATCTAGACTTGAATGTCAGACCATGTTTAAACTGTCTTCCATCATCTCTTGAGAATGAAGATGACTTTCTAGACTCAACACCTTTTGAAGAATATGATGATTTCTTCTCAAATTTGTCTGAGCCGTTTCTTTCAAATCTTTGAGAACCGTTCTTATATGAAGCACACTTTGACTTTGAGAATCTATCAGAAGTTTCAGAATTTCCTTTGCTAAAAGATGATGATTTTGCGTAAGGATTTCTCTTTGAATCCTTATATTGATCCTTTTTTGAATCCTTATTAAAAGTCTTCTTAGCAACTGGTTTATCAAAAATCTTTTTTTGAACAGCTTTTCTTGATCTTGTTGAAGAACCTTTAGCTGTATCTAGTGGCTCTGGTAGTGTTGCTACAGGCTCTAAGTGTACAGTCTTTCTTAACTTGTTAAGTTCACTTAAGGTTAACTCTCTGAACTGACCTGTTTTTAAATCTGGATCAAGATCGATTGATGCATATGAGATTCTAATAAGTCTGCTTACTTTAAGACCTACAGCTTCCCAAAGGCGTCTAACCTCTCTTTTTCTACCTTCTTTTAAAGTAACATGGTACCAGGCATTACGGCCTTCACCACCGACATAGACAACCTTATTGAACTTTGCCTTGCCGTCTTCAAGCATTACACCATTTTCAAGCTGCTCTATTAGCTCATCTGTAACATCACCATAAATACGGGCTGCATAGATACGCTCAACCTCATACTTAGGGTGCATAAGAGCATTTGCAAGAGTACCATCTGTTGTAAACAGCAGAAGACCTGATGTATTGATATCAAGACGACCAATATAAATCCATCTGCCTGATGGTGGTTTTGGTAGGTGATCAAAAACAGTAGGTCTGTTTTCAGGATCACTTAATGTTGTAAGCTCACCTTCTGGCTTATGATACATGAGAACACGACATTCATTGGTTACTGATTCTGGGGTAAAAACAACCTTTGAATCAATCTTTACAGTGATTTCTTTCTCATCGTAACGCTCACCGATAGAAGCGAGTTTACCGTTAACTGTTACGCGGCCTTCAGAAATAATCTGTTCTAAAGCTCTACGAGATGCAATTCCAGCACGGGATAAAATTTTCTGTAACTTCTCAGTCATAATTATTTGCGCAAATCTATTTCATCAAGTATTGATGATTAAAAAAACTTAATAATTCTATCATATAAATGGAATATTTTCACATTAGACACTACAACAGTTCTGTATTCACAAAAGTATTGTCTTTTTCATACCAAATATTAAAAGGAAAAAACATGTGTTCTCTTGTACATGATACAATCCAAATAGGAGGACTTATGGACAGTCAGAATACTCAACTTATTCAGTTTTCATCCCTTGGAGAAAACTTCTCATTAAGAGTTCCTGTAAAAGAAGCAGCAAAACTAAAGGATGCTATTGATAAGCTCAACGAGAAAGTAAATGCAAGATTCAATAAGAATCCAGGTCTCACACCATTACAATGTGCGATTCTTGTTGCACTTGACTGCGTTGAAGAGCTGAATGAAAACAACAGCTCTGACAGTGAATTCTACAAAAAAGTTCTACAGCAATACACAAAAATGAACAAGATTGCAAAAAACATAGAGAAAAAAAATGGATAGTGCAAAAGAACAAAGAAATTCGCTAAGACAGAAAATTCTAGCAAAAAGAAGACAGGTCACTGCAAAAGAATCAGCTCAGGCTGGACTTTCAATTCTAAAAACCATTATGCAGATGAATGTCTTTAAGAGAACTGTAAACGTCGCCTCCTACATCAGTCTGTCAGGTGAGCTGTGCACACAGGATATGAATGAATATTTCA
>NZ_JBGVMC010000292.1:0-2973 GCF_045124615.1 Succinivibrio sp. | reverse complement strand
TATCAAGACACAAGGCCGGCATCACAATTCACGTGACCGGCCTTGCTGCTTCTGCTGCAACACTGATTACTTCCTTAAAAAATGCAAAGACAGTAATCAGTAAAGGTTCTCTGTTCATGATTCACAATCCAATGTCTAGTGCATATGGAAATGCAGAAGAACTTGAAAAGCAGATTGATGTTCTCAATAAATGCGCTGAATCAATGAGAAGCATTTATATGGAGAAATCAGGACTTGATGAAAAAGAGATCAAATCTCTCATGGATGCAGAAACCTGGTTTACCGCTGAAGAAGCTGTAGAGAAAGGTTTTGCAGATGAGATTGATAACAGTGAGCAGGTATCTGCTTATATGAAAGACGATCACATTCTGGCCATTGCAGGCAAAGAATGGGATTTACAAAACTTACGTAAACCATCTAAGGAGATGTTAATGAGTAAGAAACCAGAAGATCCAAAGCCTGCAGCAAAGGTAGAAGATACTCAGATTGTTGCAAAGGCAGAGGAACATAAAACAGAGGCTATGACAGCAGAGAAATTGAATGCCGAACATCCTGATCTGTTCAAAGCAATTGTTGCTGAAGCAGTTCTTTCAGAACGTAAGCGTATTCAGTCACTGTCAGAGATTGACAACGGTGCAAATCATGACTTGGTAATGAAGGCAATGTTTGAAGAGCCAATGACAGCAGAGCAAGTTGCCATTGAGACTATCAAAATGCAGAAAAGCCAGAGTGATAAACATGCAAAAGCATTAACTGAGGATGCTCAGGCTTTAGCAGGTGATTTATCCGGTGCTGATAATGCAGAAGGCGCTCTGCCTCAGGATAAGGATGCTGAGTCACGTGCTCAGTTGGTTGCTGCTGTTCATTCACAGCTGGCAAAAATCAACGGTTATAAAAAATAATTTAGGAGATTAAAAATGGCTGATTTAATTAAAACTGAGTCAACTGAGTATGACAAGTTATTTGCCGGTCTAAATCGTGATGAGATTAAGACTTTTCCTGTAGTTGTTGCATCAGGTCAGAACTTAAAGCGCGGTGCTTTAGTGACCTTTGCAAATGGTAAGGTATCTGCAGTTTCTGCAGCAAATGGTGATACCCCTGCAGATGTATTTGGCATTCTTACAGATGATGTAAATGCTTCAGATGCAGACACTGAAGGTGTTGTATATGTTAACGGTGACTTTAATAAGGCAGCTGTGATTGTTCCTTCAGGGGTTAACATTGAGGACTTTGTTAAAGCCGCTCGTAATGTTGGAATTTTCTTACGTTAATAGGAGATTTTTAAGATGACAGTTTCTTTATTTGAACCTCGCACAATGATGGAGATGGTCAACTCTGAGTATCGTGCCCGTTCATTCTTGCGTGATCGCTATTTTTCAAATAAAAAGACCTTTAATACTGCAACTGTTGATATTGATATTAAAGGCCCTGGTAAGCGTTCACTGGCTCCATTTGTAAATCCTCGTATTGGTGGAACTTTAGATTTACGTAATGGCTTCAAAACCTCTACCTATAGACCTGCTTTTATTGCTCCTTACCGTGTATGCACTGCAGAGGATGCAATGCAGAGATTACCAGGTGAGCAGTTATATTCAGGTCGTTCTCCTAATGAGAGAGCAGCTGCAATTCTGGCTCAGGATTTAAATGAGATGGATAAGGAGATTACACGTACAGAAGAGGTTATGTGTGCTCAGGCCTTAACCACCGGTAAGATTCTGATTAAGGGTGAAGGAGTTGATGAGTATTTAGACTTCTGGAAAGATTTGTCTTCAGCTGAAAAGCCAGCTGGTACCGTATCAACCTTATGGACTGCTGCAGGTGCCGATCCTCTTAGTGATTTACGTACTGCATGCCGTAAGATTGCACAGAAATCCGGTTTAACTCCAGTAGAGATGATTGCCGGTTCTAAGGCTATTGATGCGTTACTGCATTCTCTAAAGGGAGATAACACTGCATTAAATTCACGCAGAATTGACTTAGGTCAGATCGATCCACGTGAATTAGAGGACGGTGTTTCATATGTGGGTGCTTTACGTTTACCAAACTTAGACATCTTTACCTATGATGAATACTACTATGATGTAGCTACTGGCACTGAGAAACCAATGATCCCTGAGGATTCCGTGCTGATTGCCTGCCGTGGAGTAAAGACCACCAGAGCATACGGCTTAGTTGATATTATCAATGAGGCAAACAATACTCATCAGTTCGTAGAAGGTGATCGTGTTGCAAGCTCATGGTTGCAGCGTTCAAATCCTGCAGGACGTATTGTGCAGTTAAAATCAGCTCCTCTGATGATTGTTAACGAGCCACTGGGCTTCTACATCTTAAAGGTAGCTTAATTATGGACGTAAGACTAAAGTCTAATGTTCTACATAAAGGGGTAGTTCTTGAAACAGGAACTACCTTTTCTTTATCTGATAAGGAAGCATCAGATTGGATTGAGCGAGGTCTTGCAGAAAAGATTGTGCTTGATACCAAAAATGTAAAACAGACTAACACTGAAAAGGCTTCTGAACCAAAAACAGGGCGCAGTAAAAAATGAATCTGAAACAGACTTTCAAAAAAGATTTAGACACTTTTATCAATGATGGTGAATTTGCTGATTACTGGACTATTAACGGAAAAAGCGTAAAAGCAGTTATTGATAATTCTGTTGTAAATACTTTTGAGAAAGCTCAGATTCAGGGTGTTTTTAAGGCTACTGCAGTGGTTTACATCAGGCAGGGGGACTTATCTCCTCTGCCCCTTGTAAATTCAACAGTAACCATTAACAAACTGCATTATATCTGCAGAGATGTGCAGGTAGAGCAGGGAGTTGACATCTTAACGCTTGAACAGATGGAGCAGTAATATGGGAAATGATTTTATTCGTCTTGATGAAGATTCCATTGCCCATATGACGTCTTATCTTAAAGCTATGCCTCAGGCTATACCTAAAGCAATTGCAAGGGCAATGAACAGAGCAATCAG
>NZ_JBGVMC010000291.1:0-2179 GCF_045124615.1 Succinivibrio sp. | reverse complement strand
GTTTTATACCCAATTTGCCTGGCGGCCATAGTGCTGTAGAACCACCTGTTCCCATTCCGAACACAGAAGTGAAATGCAGTTACGCCGATGGTAGTGCAACGTACGTTTGTGTGAGAGTAGGTCACTGCCAGGCATCCTTTTGAAAGAAACCGCAATCAATTGATTGCGGTTTTCTTGTTTCTGTACTACCATAATTTCATGATTAGACATGCAAGATTTACTGATATCGTAGCCATAAATGATATCTATAATTATGAAGTTATTAACGGTATAGCTACATTTGATACTGAAAAACGATCATTTCTAAAAGCTGTTTCCTTCTATTTCAATCATCGTAGCTTAGTACATCCCCTTTTTGTATATGAGTCCAATCATAGAGTAGTTGGATTCTGTTCTTTGTCTTTATATAGAGAGAAATCAGCTTTCAGATCTACAGTTGAAATTTCATTGTATGTGCATAAGGATCATCGCAATGAAGGTATAGGATCTAGTCTTTTATCTTATGTCATAGATTATGCAAAAAAATCTAGTGAGATAACTAATATTGTTTCTGTCATAACCAGTGAAAATGAAAGTAGCATAAAGCTGTTTTCAAAAGCCGGTTTTATCAATAGTGGCATTATTGATAAGTGTGGAAAGAAATTTAATAGAGATCTTGGTATAACCAATATGTATTTACTTGTATAGGTGCTTTTATGAATGTATTAGAATGTATAAAAACACGTCGTTCAGTTAGAAAATTCAAATCAGATCCTGTCAGCAAAGATCTGATTTTAAAAGTTATAGAAGCAGGAACATATGCTGCAACAGGCAGAAATGCACAGTCTCCTGTAATTATTGCAGTTACTGATAAGAAGTTAAGAGATGAAATTAGTGCATTAAATGCAAAAATTTATGGTAATGAGAATTTCGATCCTTTCTATGGCGCACCTGTTATTCTAATTGTTGCTGCAAACAAGGCTAATCCTACATTTGTATATGATGGATCACTTGTTCTCGGTAATATGATGCTAGAGGCCCATGAACTGAATCTTGGAAGTTGCTGGATCCACAGAGCAAAGCAGTCAATGGATTATCCTTTATATAAAGATTTATTTGCAAAACTCGGTATAGAAGGTGAGTATGAAGGTATAGGTCATCTTGCACTTGGATATATTGATGGAGAGTATCCTGAAACAAAACCAAGAAAAGATGGCTGGTACTATTTTGTAGAGTAGAAAAATTAAGGGACCAAATATTTGGTCCCTAACTTCTTTTATAGTATTTTTTTACCAGATGTTCAGTTCGTACTGAATTACAAGACAAACTGCTGTAATTGATAACCAGCATGCTAAACCAAGCATTATTGGCATAAATCCTGTCTTTATCAGTTTTACTACATTACAGTTAAGGCCGATAGCTGCCATTGCCATAATAATGAAGAATAAAGATACATCCTTGAATGGTTTGAATATCGATGCATCTACACCATAGTAAACTGCTACTGTAGTGATTAGAGCTGCAATAATGAACATAACAATGAAACTTGGCACAAGGTTAATTAACTTAAGTCTTGAAACTCTTTCCTGCTCACTTACATTATGTCTTTTTGCATACCATACAGATAAGTATAGAACAATAGGAATAATTGCCAGTGTTCTTGTAAGTTTAACTGTCACTGCCTTATCAAGTGTGTCGTGACCTAAAGAGAACATGCTATCCCATGTTGAAGCTGCAGCTGTAACTGATGATGTATCATTAACAGCGGTACCTGCAAAAATACCGAATGCTACTGCATCGTGGCTCATTCCAATAATGTCGCCAAGTGTTGGGAATACTAATGCTGCAACTACGTTGAAGAAAAATACAACAGATATTGCCTGGCCTATTTCCTCATCATTTGCCTTGATAACAGGCGCAGTAGCAGCGATTGCAGAACCACCACAGATTGATGAGCCAACTCCAATTAGAGTCGCAAGTTTAGTTGGCAACTCAAAAATCTTACACATTGCAAAAGATACAATAAGTGATGTTGCAATAGTAGAAATGATAATAGGAAGAGATTCTTTTGCAGTCAGGAATATAACATTCAGGTTTAAACCAAAACCTAACAGAATTACAGCATACTGCAGAACTTTTTTGGATGTGAATTTGATACCGGCTCCTGCAGCTCCATGATTAGTCCAAAACATGCAGATGA
>NZ_JBGVMC010000290.1:0-3476 GCF_045124615.1 Succinivibrio sp. | reverse complement strand
TCGTCAGAGAAATGAAATTGAAGTTATGTACAGATATTTCAAAAATCACGTTGATGCAAACACACTGAACACTTCAACAGAAGAATCATTCAAAGCAAAGCTGTTTATAGGTCTATTAGCTTCAGAATTTCTCAACAGCTTAAAGCTGAAAACTTTGGAATGGAATAAAACAGCATCAGATAAACAAAAGGTTAAACTAAAAGATAATTCGATGTACATGACATTCAAAGACCTAGATACCCTTGAATGTATTCGTCATGGTGAAACGATAATCCCTATTACAAATATTCTCAAAAGACATGAAGCCCTTTTTAATATGATGGATATTGATCCTATCGAACTTCAGAAAACTAAACTGAAAAAAGCAACTCTAGACGATGATATGGGGCTTACGGTGTGTTAATAAGATCGTGTAAGAATAAAACCGAGATCTTAGGGTTTTAAAGAAAATTTTTATGGAAAGAAGAGGGTATTTATAAGAGGTTAGAACGGTAATGGCGGTGAGAACGGGATTCGAACCCGTGATACGCTATTCACGTATACACGCTTTCCAGGCGTGCTCTTTCAGCCACTCAGACATCTCACCAAAATTTGTAGCTTAATTTTACAAGAATAATTATATTTTGCAAGATAATTATTGAAAATCAAGCTACTGCTTGTTTTCTGTTTTATTTTGTCTCTTTGTTTCCTTTAAATATAAGGCTTGAAACAATGCCAATAGCAAGAACTGATGCTATTACAACTAGAGATTCTTGGATGCCAACTTCAATTCCGAATCCAAAAAGATGAAGTGATGCTGATGCAAACAGTTTAAATGCAATAAAGAACAGTAGAGCAATTACAGCCTTTTCAAGATGTACTAAAGTATTCTTAAGCGCATCAAGAATAAAGTACATTGATCTAAGACCCATGATTGCAAAAATCATGCAAGAATATACGATAAACGGATCTTTTGAAACTGCAATAACAGCAGGTACTGAATCAAAGGCAAACATAAGATCAGATGTCTCTACAATAGCAAGACATAAAAACAGTGGAGTTGCAAAGAAATGACCTTTTCTTTTTAGTGTAATACCTTTGTTTTCCTCTTTTAATAGCTCTTGTTCAACTTGTTTTTTGGAAATAAAGAAATTATGTCCAAAAATCTTTGGATAAAGCGGAATGAAGAATTTAACAAGTCTGTAAGCAGGATGTGCTGAAAAATCAGATATTTCCTCATTCTCTTTTTTTGTCATCATAAGAATTGCTGAGAGTGCAACTAATAGAGCAAACACAATTTCAACATAGGCACCAAGAGCAAACAGAGCAGTACCTACCAGAACAAATAGAAGTCTGAAGATTACAGCACCAATGATACCCCAGTATAGAACTCTGTGCGTGTAGCCTGACTTTACACCAAACCATGAGAAAACAGCCATGATTGAGAATAGATTATCTACAGATAAAGACATTTCAAGAGCATAACCTGTAAAGTATAGTGCAGCAACGTCGGCACTATAGTAATAGTACAGGAAGATACCGAAGCTAGTGCCAATTGCAATCCAGAATAGAGTCCAGAAGGAAGCTGCTTTAATAGATACAGGCTTATCAGCTCTATGAGCGAAAAGATCAATTACAAGCCCCAGCATTGCAAGGGCTGTAAAAATGATCACTGTTTTTAATTCAAGTCCAATATGAGGTGTCATTTTCTTATTTTACAAAATTATAACTTTCAAGAGGGTGCCCACTGATATAACGGTTTGTTGCATCAGGAAGAGGTGATGCATCAAAACAGCTTGTTGTGCCTTTATGGCAGGTAGGACCATCAGGTCTTGCCAGAACTAGGAGAGTATCCTTATCACAGTCAGTTGTGATAGCTCTCATATGTAGAAAGTTTCCTGATTCCTCACCTTTAGTCCATAGCTTTTGCCTGTCTCTTGAAAAGAATGTCACCATATGTGTATCAATAGTTTTTTGAATTGATTCCTTGTTCATATAGCCCATCATAAGGACCTGACCTGTCTGACAGTCCTGAACAATTGCAGGAATAAGACCGTTATTCTTTGCAAAATCAAGCTCGTCTATGCTTTCAAAGCCATGAAAATATCTAATCACGAATACATACTCCCTTATTTTTCAGATATTCTTTCAGTTCACCAATATCGATGATTCCCTTGTGGAATACAGATGCTGCCAGTGCACCGTCACATCCAAGTGAGAAAGCTTCATTAAAATGCTCCATGGTGCCAGCACCGCCAGATGCAATTAAAGGAACAGAGCAGACATCGCGAACAAGCTTTAACTGCTTGAGATCGTAACCGTTCTTCATGCCGTCCTGGTTCATCATGTTTAAAACGATTTCACCTGCGCCTCTTTTTTGTACTTCCTGTACCCAGTCAAGTGTATTCCAGGATGTTGTAACAGTTTTTGATACATCACCTGTATACTGTTTAACCTGATAGGTGCCGGTATTTTCGTTATAATAAGTATCGATACCAACTACTACGCACTGAACACCAAATTTGTCAGCAAGTCTTGTAATAAGAGTTGGATCAGCTAAAGCAGGTGAGTTAATTGAAATCTTATCTGCACCATAGGCAAGAATTGTTCTTGCATCTTCAACTGATTTGATGCCTCCTGCAACAGCAAAAGGAATATTGATAACCTCTGCAATCTTTGCAACCCATGATTTGTCAACACGTCTTGCATCGGCTGAAGCTGTAATATCATAAAACACAAGTTCATCGGCACCAGCATCTGCATAACGTTTTGCAAGATCAACAATAGAGCCCATTACCTCATGGTTTTTAAACTGCACGCCCTTTACAACAACTCCATCTTTTACATCAAGACATGGAATTATGCGTTTTGCCAGCATAGTACAGCCTCCTCTACGGTAAATTTGTTCTCAAGCAGTGAGCGACCTAATACTACAGATGTTGCTCCAGCTCTTGCTACTGCCTTAATATCTTCTAAAGATGAGATACCACCTGATGCGATAATATCAATATCCTTATACTTCTCAGCTAGTGTTGCATAAAGTGAGTTGTTAGCACCTGACATCATGCCATCACGGCTGATATCTGTTACAAGGATGTGCTCAATGTGATAAGGAATAAAGTGCTTTAACACCTGATCAAGAGTTGTGTTTGAAGTCTTGAGCCAGCCGTGTGTTGCAACATAAGGAACGTTGTCAATTAAACGTACGTCAAGAGCCAGCGTAATTCTGTCTGAACCAAAGTAATTGAACCAGCCACGAACAAGCTCTGGGTTCTTTACAGCAACAGAGCCAACAACAACACGCTCTACACCTAAGTCAAGAAGATTTTTGATATCAAACTGTGAACGGATACCGCCACCAGTCTGAATTGGAAGAGGTGAAGAGTCAACGATCTGCTTGATTTTTGCTCTCTGACGTTTTACAGGATCTTTTGCACCATCAAGATCAACTATATGAATAAGCTCAGCACCTTGATTTGCAGCAATTCTGATTCTCT
>NZ_JBGVMC010000289.1:0-1291 GCF_045124615.1 Succinivibrio sp. | reverse complement strand
GGCAAAGAAAGTTTTTCAGGTAGCCTATAAAGATCCTTCATCAGGCAAATTTGTTAACAGGCAGTACAAAAGAACTGATTTTAAAAATTTTGTAAATGGTCTGAAATAAACTTTTAGACCATTATAAAACAGCCCCTTAAGCAGACTGTTTGTTCTTTAAAAAATCAGTGTGATTTATTTCACAGTTTTATTGTCATTTGCTTTTTTGTATATATGGCTCTATACGCTTCATACAAGATCACAGCACGATGTGATTTTTAAGATGACAACTTTTTCATCTTTTTCATCCATCGATCTGTAGCGATCTCCTAGCGATCTTTATAGATCTTTTGAATGTCTCAAAGATCTCGATATTCAGTGTATAAAAAAGGCTGAAAGGTGTGTTTGCTATAATACTTGCATAGGATTTTAAAGGATTATAGCAAGTGGATTCAAAGACACTGAATAGCGGATTTAAAGAAATATCGGAGCAGATTCAAAATGCTGTTGCTGATGATCCTGCATTATCTGCCATGATAGGTGTTCTGCTTGTAATGTTCGAAAACCAAGTTTCTTTAAACAAGTCTCAATCCTCTGAAATAAAGCAACTAACCAAGAGAATAGAAGCACTTACATTAACCATAGAAAAGCTATCAACAAAGCTTGGAAACAAAGCCATCACTGTCAGAAAGACAACCAATGAGAATATCAATGGAAAAGGCAGTGAGAGAAAGAAAGGTATTGATTCCTCAAGCAAGGAAAAGAAGCAAAAGGAAAAAAAAGAAGTACCTGTAAACGATGATGTCAGTGTAACTGATAAAGAAGTCTGTATTGATATTGACGGCAAAGAGCTTTCACTTGAAGATGCAAGAAAGAAGGTTGGCACCGTATTTACAGGAAAAGATGGTAGACGTTACAAGTACGTCAGAATCAATGACTCATCTGAGAAAATTGATATCGATATTAGCGTCAGACATACTCGATACAGCAAACTGCAGGTAGTAGCAGTTGATGAGAATGGCAACGAGATATCTGAAGTAAAGGTAACACCAACAGTTTATCCTGAAACAGATTTCTTAAAGAAGAGTTCGATGAGCATTGGACTTATGAGCTTAATCCTTGAGCAGTGGCTGGTACTAAAGTCTCCATTGAACAGAATCAGTCAGTATCTGTTAAGGTATAACATCAGTTTTACAAGACAGCAATTGTACAGCTACACGGACACTACAGCAGCACTTCTGATGCCTATATTCAAGCACATGGAGTCATACTTAAAAGAAGCTACTTTTATAGGAGTTGATGAAACGTACTG
>NZ_JBGVMC010000288.1:0-9725 GCF_045124615.1 Succinivibrio sp. | reverse complement strand
ATCAACTGAACCAAAAGTCTCAAAAGAATGAATGTAGCCTTCTTTCATTTTGTATCCTGTATAAACTCAAAAGGGCGCCATAAGCGCCCTTTAAAGATATCATAAGTTATCTAAATTACATAGCCTTGTGGCAAGTTCTTGAGATAACGTCCATCTGCTGTTCCTTGGTTAAGTCGATGAACTTAACAGCATAACCTGAAACACGGATGGTGAAGTTTGCATACTCAGGCTTCTCTGGGTGCTCCATAGCATCTAAAAGCTTCTCAGTACCGAATACGTTAACATTTAAGTGGTGAGGGCCCTGATCAAAGTAGCCGTCTAAAACGTTAACTAGGTTGTTGATACGCTCATCCTCAGAGTGACCTAAAGCATCTGGGCTGATGGTCTGGGTGTTAGAAATACCATCTAATGCATACTCATATGGAAGCTTAGCAACTGAGTTTAATGAAGCTAATAAACCAGACTGCTCTGCACCGTATGATGGGTTAGCACCAGGAGCTAAAGGCTGACCTGCCTTACGGCCATCAGGGGTTGAACCTGTTGCCTTACCGTATACAACGTTTGAAGTAATGGTAAGAATTGAGGTTGTAGCCTCTGAATTACGATAGGTATGACGCTTCTTTAACTTGGTTAAGAAGGTCTTTAATAACCATACTGCAATCTTATCAGCACGATCATCATCGTTACCGTAACGTGGGAAGTCACCTTCGATTTCGAAGTCAATAGCAATGCCGTTTTCATCACGGATTGGCTTAACCTTAGCATACTTGATAGCTGAGATTGAGTCTACAACGTGTGAGAAGCCTGCAATACCAGTTGCGAAAGTACGACGAACATCAGTATCGATTAAAGCCATCTCAGCTGCTTCGTAGTAGTACTTGTCGTGCATGTACTGAATCAGGTTCAGAACATTTACGTATAAATCTGATAACCACTCAAGAACGATGTCATAGTTAGCCATAACTTCATCGTAGTTTAAGTACTCTGAAGTGATCTTTGGTAACTTAGGACCAACCTGCATACCGGTCTTGCAGTCGATACCACCGTTGATAGCGTATAACATAGCCTTAGCTAAGTTTGCGCGAGCACCGAAGAACTGCATTTCCTTACCAGTCTGAGTTGCTGATACGCAGCAGCAGATTGAGTAATCATCACCCCACTCAACACGCATTACATCATCGTTCTCATACTGAATTGATGAAGTGTTGATAGAGATCTTAGCAGCATACTTACGGAAGTTCTCTGGTAACTTTGAAGTATAAAGAACAGTTAAGTTAGGCTCTGGTGATGGGCCCATGTTCTCTAAGGTGTGTAAGAAACGGAAGTCGTTCTTGGTAACCATGTGACGACCGTCCATACCAAAACCTGCAACCTCTAAGGTAGCCCATACTGGGTCGCCTGAGAATAACTGGTTGTATGAAGGGATACGAGCAAACTTAACCATACGTAACTTCATTACTAAATGGTCAATTAATTCCTGAGCCTGAGCCTCAGTTAAGGTACCCTCGTTGATATCACGCTGGATATAAATATCAAGGAATGTTGAAACACGGCCAACTGACATAGCAGCACCGTTCTGAGTCTTGATAGCTGCTAAGTAGCCGAAGTATAACCACTGAACTGCTTCACGAGCATTGTTAGCTGGCTTAGAAATGTCATAGCCATAGCTTGCAGCCATAACCTTCATAGCATTTAAAGCCTTGATCTGGTCTGCTAACTCTTCACGCTGACGGATGATGTCGTCAGTCATGGTGCCACAACCGCAGTTAGCTAAATCAGCTTTCTTCTGAGCAACTAAGAAGTCGATACCGTATAAAGCTACACGACGGTAGTCACCAACGATACGGCCACGACCATAGGTATCTGGAAGACCAGTAATGATCTTGTTCTTACGAGCAAGTCTCATCTCAGGAGTATATGCATCGAAAACTGCCTGGTTGTGAGTCTTGTGGTACTCGTTGAAGATCTGGTCAAACTTTGGATTTGGAGTATAACCGTAGGTGGTGCAAGCTTCCTGAGCCATCTTGATACCACCGTATGGCATGAAAGCACGCTTTAAAGGCTTATCAGTCTGTAAACCAACAACAGCTTCTAAATCCTTTAAATCTTCAGAGATGTAGCCTGGACCATAAGCATTGATACCTGAAACAACTTCAGTTTCCATATCAAGTACGCCGCCCTTAGCACGCTCCTGATGCTGAAGCTCCTGTAACTTGCCCCATAGCTTGTCAGTAGCTTCTGTTGGGTTTGCTAAGAATGATTCGTCGCCATCATAAGGGGTGTAGTTGTTTTGAATAAAATCACGTACATTAACGTCATCTACCCAGTGTGAACCGGTAAATCCGCGCCATTGCTCTATCATGCTTTAACTCCGAAATAATGTAAGACGTATATTGCCTTAAGTCTATTTAATCTTTAAAAGAGAACTAATCTCTAAATTGCGAATGCATTATATCTATATAAGTACGAATAACAAAGAAAAAAAGAATAATAAAATTAAGAATAATTCTTAATAATATTTTTTCTTTGTAATACAGTAAGTTAGTGGATACTATTTAAACCTTGTTAATAAACCTATTTTAATAACTTTAAAATTTAAGCTTAAATAGTCATTAGTCATATTCGTTATGAGCAAAACATATAAAGAAATTTTCTACAAATTCATTAAATACCGATAATGTTGTTATAAAGTTCAAAAGCAAGCTTTAAGCTTGCTTTTATACATTTATCAAACTATAAAATACACTTCTATTTTGAAGGTTTGTCTAGTTGTGTATACAATCCAAGATTAACTGTAGACAGATCATCTCCAAGATGCTCAACAAACAGTTTTAACTTATTGTTTGAGAGCATTGCTTTTCTTTCTTTGTCTATAGTATTGAGATAACAATGTCTTGCCTTATCTTCAGGACAGTTTGGTGGAATACCATTGTATGATTCAAGTTTTAGCTCTATAGGATGACCTATATAGATTGAGAATTTCGTTCTTAGATTATGATGAAAATCAGGTGCCTGTAATAACAGATTCATATCTGATGACATCTGAATAGTCCAGTCATATTCACTATTCTTTATTCTGTTTGAATAGCAAAGTGCACTATAGGTTGGACCAGAGCTGTATCCAGCATTTATAATGTCTTGGTACCAGTCATCTTCTCTTAAAAGATCAGGATAGAAATCCTTTGTCTCAAGTTTTCTTCCTAAAGCTCTGTTCTCATAGTTTTGCTCCTGCTCTATAAGCTCAAGATTACTTGCCTTTAAACTCATAGGATTGCCATCAGATAGCGAAGCATTTATCTGACTTGATTTTGGAATATCAATAGCAACAGGCAGCTCTATACTTGCAGTTGTATTTGAAGACTCACTTTCATCTGAATCAGTTGAATCATCAGTGTCATCGTCATCATTATACTCAGCATTATGGTGTGTATAATCAATTGTCTGTATGTCAGTACTGCTATCATTGTGTGCACTTGCAAGTGCAACGCTATTATTTGTATCTTTGCTGCTAGCTGTATAATCGACGATATTTCTGTTAGTTCCGAATACTCCTGAAAGGCTGTCGTTTACTGCCTTTAAGAGACCTTCTGAATAGTTTTTCAAGGAAGTATTGTCTGTACTGCAGTCGCAATTTGAAATATTTGAATTAACTGTTGCAATTACACTGTAAAGATCAGGAATATCCTTTCTTATCGTTACTGTATTTTGTTCTGATTTTTCATCAAAGATATCACAAACCTCAATAACAGAATAACAATCATCTAGTTGAGCTGTTTGAGAGCTATTCTCTTCAGAAGTTGATGAATCTAATTCAATCAGACTTTCATCTGATGAGACAAACTGCTCTGAATCTGTCTTTTTTAAACCATTAAGACTCTGCTCAGCCTCATTTATAATTTGCTGTGCATCTACTTGTTCATTAAGAAGCTTTGCTTCAGCCTTTAGCTTTTCATTTAGTTCTTTTTGCTGTTCATCAAGAGCTAAAGCTGCAAGTTGAGCCTGTCTTAACTGCTCATCTATTGAAAGCTCTTCACTTTCCTTTTGTTCAGTGAGTTTGAAATCATCAGGATCAGAACTATTTTGATCATCAGCAATCTTGTTTTCAGTTTGTGGTGAATTTCTATGCGACAAGTCAGATATTAAAGATGAAATACTTTCAATGTGACTTGTTTGTCCTGCTGATTTTGATTTATTGTTTTCTATAAATTCGTTTTTAGCATCAATAAGCTCCTTAATGTAATTTGCAACAGAGTTTACTAATGTGCAGAAAGGATCGTTAAGATCAAGTCCTGTGATTGGAGCTGATTTTGGAAGAATATTTGATTTTACAGCCTGGGTACTTACATCAGGTTGTGTATTTAGAACCTCTTTTAATAATGATGTAAATTTTCCATTATTCTTGTTGCCACCTTTAACTGTATTATCAGACTGAGCTTTAAGAGCTGAAATAAGATCGTTTAGCTCATCACCCTTACCTGGTACAGTTTTATTTTCCTGATTTATATCAATACTCTCAGGGAGCTTACTTTGAATAATCTCATCAACGGTAATTTCTGATGGCTCATCAGTAGCATTTACTTCATCGATATTCTCTTTGGTTATCGAATTTAAAGGTATCAGCTCATTATTTAAATCTGATTGTTGAACTGCTGTATTTGAAGAATCATCAACTAAAGGTTCACTATTGAGTTGTGAAATATCATCTGCTGATACGTTTGCATCTAAAACAGACTCTGTCTTTTGCGCACTATCAGATATAAGGTTATTCTTTTCAGTTTCTTCATCTGCTTTTTTATTATATGAACCTGCAATGAAGGACTGATACAAATCAAGCGGGGTTAATGAATCATCACACAGTGGCTGTGTGACAAGAACAGTATTATCTTCACCTATCCAATCTTTTTTTTTTGAGCTGAAAATGCAAGCAGTCTTAAAACTGCCATTTCAAAAGCTGTAGACTGATCAGGTGCATTCTTGCACTCTTCAATACCGGCAAGACAGATCTGATAGTAAAGCTGAACAGCTTCAGCTGTGAATGATTTTGCATAATTATCTAAAATTGCATTATCAAGAGAATAGATTCTAAGTGAATTTCTATTGCCCATCATCTGATAAAGTGCAAGATCATGAAAAGCTGTTACAAGATCGTCTAAAAGATTCTTGTAATTAGGACTGATTGCTCTGATATTATCAAGAACAGTTGCAAGATCGGTTTGTGAATTTGTCTTTAAAAGCTCTAAAATCTGAACTACAAAGCTGTCACCTGCTGTAGATAACATAGACAGTACAGTATCTTTTGTAATGTTACCATTACCAAGAGCTAAAGCCTGATCACAAAGAGAAAGAGCATCACGCATAGAGCCCTTTGCTGCTCTTGCAAGCAGGTAGGAAGCTTCATTTTCAAGAGCAATACCTTCCTTTTTACAGATATTGTCAATCTGATAGGCAATCTGCTCTATTGTTAAAGCCTTTAACTGGAACTTCAGGCAACGTGACAAAACAGTTGTTGGAATCTTATGTGGATCAGTTGTTGCAAGAATGAATTTAACATATGCAGGAGGCTCCTCTAATGTCTTTAACAGCGCATTAAAGCTGCTGTTTGAGAGCATATGAACCTCGTCGATAATATAAATCTTGAATCTGCCCTGCATTGGAGGATACTGAGTATTTTCAAGCAGAGCTCTAGTATCATCAACCTTAGTCTGAGATGCACCGTCAATTTCAATTACATCAGGGAATACACCATTTTGAATGCTGATGCAGTTTGAGCATTTTTCAGATCCATCCATATGAGGATGAGCGCTGATACCATTCTCACACTCAAGGCATTTTGCAATAATTCTTGCTATAGTTGTTTTACCAATACCTCTAGTACCTGTTAGAAGGTATGCATGATGAATTCTATTCTGTTCAATAGAATTGATAAGAGTATTGATAACATGTTCCTGACCTACAACATCTTCAAAACACTGTGGTCTGTATTTTCTTGCAAGAGCCTGATACTGTGAGTTTGATTCAATCATGTTTTTATCTTTTTTACTAATGACCAGGGAATTTTACTAAAGAAAGTACATCAACTCCAAGATCATAGAGCACTTTTTTGCCACCTAAGTCAAATAACTCAATAATAAAGGCAAAGGAAACGATTTTTGCTTTTGCTTCTTTTACAAGTTCAATCATAGCTTTGGCAGTACCGCCAGTTGCAAGCAGATCGTCAATTAAAATAGCTCTTTGACCTTCCTTTAGAGCATCCTCACTGATTTCAAGAGTGCTTTTGCCATATTCAAGGCTGTATTCAACAGATCTTGTCTTTCTTGGTAATTTACCTTTCTTTCTTACAAGAACAAGGCCAATACCAAGCTTATAAGCAAGAGCACTTCCGAATATAAAACCTCTAGCATCAGCTGCAACTATGCAGTCAGCGTCTGAATCCTTATAGATTTCATAAAGGAGATCTACTGATTCTTTAAATGCACTAGCATTTTCAAGAAGTGTTGTAATGTCTCTAAACAGAATACCCTCTTTTGGAAAATCCTGTACTGAGGCAATGGATTTACCTAAAATTTCAACTCTTTTATAAAAATCCTTAACCTTTGATGTATCTGTCATTTTTAGATCCCTTATAAATTTTTACATCATTTTATCAAAATTTTTATGATAATCTTACAGCTTATTAAAATAATAGTAACGAGTTAAAAACAAACTGATATGAAATATAAAGCTGTACTATTCGATCTTGATGGAACATTGCTAGATACTGCAAGAGATATTATGCAGGCTTGCAATTACACACTTGAAAAATTCGGATTTAGTAAACTTGATGAAAGTATTTTAAGAACAAAGATTACAGCCGGAATGAGAGAGATGATGAAACTGTCTGTACCTAAGGATAAATGGGACAGTGCCGGCGTTGAAACAGTAATGAGAGAGTGTTTTGCAAACTATTATACAGAGCATATCAATGACAGGACTGTTCCTTTTGATGGAATAAATGAGCTTATGGCAAAGCTTTTGAAAAACGGAATTAAAACAGCTGTCATTACAAACAAGTATGAGGCTATGGCCAAAAAGCTTCTGTCAAAATATGAGTTTTCAAAAAATCTTACTCTGATTCTTGGCTGCGATTCTCTTTCGCATTCAAAACCTCATCCAGAGCCTATTTTAAAGACGCTTGAAAAAATGGGATTAAACTCAGATGAAGCTATATATATAGGTGATCACAAGAATGATATAACAGCCTCAAGAGCTGCAAAAACAGACAGTGTTGCAGCTTTATGGGGATACGGAACAAAAGAGTGTGATGATGTATCAAACTGGGGTGCTACCTATATTGCAAAAGATGTAAATGAATTATTTTCAATAATTTTTTGCTAAGATATACAAAAAGAATAACAGGCTTTAAGAGAATATGAAAAAGTTAAGTTTACTTATACTAATGGCTATAACACCATGTGCATCATTTTCAGCTAATATCTTTGATAAGGATGGAACTAGCTTTGATGCATTCGGAAGTATTGATGCTGTACTGATGAATGATCATGCATCAAGAGATATCAGTGCATTTAATGGCAAAAAAAATGATGACAATGCTCTTTTAACCAGAGTTAAATTAGGTATTGCAGGAAGAACAAAGGTTAATGACTCACTAAGTGCTATTGGCTACTCTATGTGGGATATGCCAACTGGTAATCATGGTATTGACAAGATAAAGGCAAGATCTCAGTACGTAGGATTAGATGCCTATCAGTATGGAATTTTAACATTTGGTCGTGGTGATACTGCATTTTATACCGTTGCAGGTACAACTGATGTTTTTAACCAGCTTGATCAGAATGTTAATGACTACTATACACTTGGCAATGAAAAACCAGCTCAGTTCATGTATTCAGTATCAACACTTGGCTGGGATTTAAGATTATCAGTACAGACAGCAGCATCAGATGTAGATTCAAAAAACGTTGATATTCACAACGGCGCTGCATTTAGTGTGGCAACTAGAAGCAAGAGCGGCTTTGGTTTTAGCTACGGTCTTAACTATACTGATTTTCAGTATGAAAACGACTTAACAAAGGTTTCATATTTTGCCCCTAACATAAATGTTATGCATAACAATAGCAACACAGATGATCTTGAATTTGCATATATTCACAGGCCATCATGGAAGGTTGATAAGGGCATTGCTCTAACCTATGGAAATATGTATGAAGGCTTATATGCAGCCTTAGTAGGTACAGTGACAAAATATGATGGTTTTACAAATCATCTGTACTCATATGAAGCTTTAGTAAGCTATACATTTGACAGTGGTATAACTCTTTGCTCCTACTATGGCATAAAGAGATTTAATGGTGCTAACATCATTTCAAATGCAGCACTCTTAGCAAGCTATCAGTTTGCACCGACATTTAAGATTTATACAGAGGCAAGCTTTGATGTAAATTCAAAGCCTGAACGTTACTATTCAAAAGAACAGATAAGAAACATAGCACTTGGTGAAAATAAAGTATTGATTGGTGCTCAATATTCATACTGATGTGCTATGATTAGAAAAATTGAGGAAAAATCATATGAAAATGTATAAAATCGCACTTGCAGTATCATCTGCTGTTTTTGCTTTGAATACTTATGCTGCAACAGGTTTTAAGGTACCTGTTCACTATAATATTGAGCTTGTTGACGGTTCTGATGATACAGACAATTATTCAAGATTCAACAGAATGCTTACTTTAACACCAGGCAAGCATCTGGTAGTTTTAACATTTAAGTATACTTTCAAGTCTGGAACCGACTCTAGAATGGTTCAGTCTATCGATCCTTTAGTTATCGATATTGAAAACCTGAAAAATGATGAGGTTATCTCTTTTAACTATAAGCGTCCTGCAAATGAAGAACAGGCTAAAACATATGCCCACAATCAGAAGATTGTTCTTATCGACAATAACTCTGGTCGCGAACTGACAAATGATGAGGCTACATATTTTATCCTGACATCAGACAGCGGCTTTGCTCTGATGCGTGATTACAAAAATGAGCTTATGAGCCTGAATCGTCTATATGCTCCAAGCTATGTTCCAAATGCTCAAAGAGAAATGACTCTGACAGAAAACGGAGCTCCTACAATTAGAGCTGGATCTGAGCGAAATACAAACTATCAGACAAATGGTAAACAGGGGATCACACTCAAGCCTTTGGCAAATAATTCTAGTGCAATGACAACTTCATCAGCACCAGGCTCTAAGGTTAATACAAATGTTTACAATGAGATGATAAGACTTTACAACCAGGCTGATGACGCGACAAAGCTTAAGTTTGTAAAGTACGTAATGTCCCACTAAATATAATTTGAATATAAGGCAGCGAAAGCTGCCCTTTTAGTTTATGAAAAAGATACCTCTAACAGTTGTTGTTTTAACCTATAACGAGCAGAAAAATATTGAAGAATGCCTAAAGAGCGCTTCTTTTGCTGATGAAATCCTGATAATAGATGGAGGCTCAAAAGATGAGACAAAATCTATTGCTCAAAACCTTGGTGCAAAAGTTCTTTTTCATGAACTAAACAATGATTATGCATCACAAAGAAATTTCGGTATTAAAAATGCGTCTAATGAATGGATCTTCATGTTAGATGCTGATGAAAGGATCACAAAAGAACTAGCTGACGAAATTTCATCTTGTGTAGAAAACAATCTTGATGAAACATATAGAGTTTCAAGAGAGAACCACTT
>NZ_JBGVMC010000287.1:0-17042 GCF_045124615.1 Succinivibrio sp. | reverse complement strand
ACTTTAAAAATGGTTAATCACGAAGAATATGACGATATCTTGATATCTTCAGCTATAAATCTAGTAAGAGGTGAAGATTCAATAGTAAGAGCAATGCTTGTAGGAAAACCATTTATATGGAATATTTATCCAACAGACGATAATGCTCACTTAGATAAGATAAATGCCTTATTTAACCTAATGAATGAAAAATTAGGTTTGAAAGATGATATTGAAATATTAAAAAATATTACATTGAGTTATAACGGATTTTCTGATTTTTTAGAGAATTTTGATTTTTCTGAATATTATGAAAAATGGAAAAATTTATCATATTTATGGTCAGAATATCTGTTATCCCATGATTCTCTAACAAAAAATCTTTTATCTTTTATTGGCGAAAAATTATCGAAAGATGATAAATAAGATAAGAAATCTGATAAAATAACGAACTAATTATGTGGAATATAAAAAATTTCACAAGCAAAAATACATGATACTAGTTTTAAAAAGTTAAGATTTCTTACATTTATAAACTAAGGTAAGTATGAAACTAGGATCATTTATAACAATGAATAATCATTGTTTGCATGACTAGTATTAGTCTTGCCTTATTTTTTTAATTCAATTTTAAGGGTTTTACAATGAAGTTAGCTCAAGAAGTTCGTACTGGCAACGTTATCATGTTAAACGGCAACCCAATGGTTGTTCAGAAGGCTGAGTACAGCAAATCAGGTCGTAATGCAGCTGTTGTTAAGATGAAGTTAAAGAATCTTCTTTCAAACGGCGGTACTGAGACTGTTTTCCGTGCAGATGATCGTTTAGACGACGTTATCCTAGAGCACAAGGATTGTACATATTCATACTACAATGATCCTTTATACGTTTTCATGGATGAAGAATTCAACCAGTATGAAATCGAAAAGGACAATATGGGTGACGTATTAAACTATCTAATCGATGGTATGGAAGACGTTTGCCAGGTTACTTTCTACAACGGTAAGGCAATCTCTGTTGAATTACCAATCAGCATTGTTCGTGAAGTTGAGTACACTGAACCAGCTGTTAAGGGTGATACATCAGGTAAAGTTGTTAAGCCAGCTCGTTTAGCAGGTACAGGTTATGAGTTATCAGTACCAGATTTCGTAAATATCGGTGATAAGATCGAAATCGATACTCGTACCAACGAATTCAGAAAGCGTGTTTAATATTAGTATTTTTTATTAAACTATTTCCATAAAAAAATCTCATTATCAAACTACTTTGTAGTAAATAATGAGATTTTTAATTTCTTAAAACAATCTTATCTTAGAATGTATATCTAGCACCTACTGTAAACTGAGTGTGGTTGCTGTATGGTGTAAATTCTCCATTGTATACTGGTGAAATATTCTTATATTTTTCCTTCTTGTCTGAACCTGCATCAAATTCAGCTTCTACCCATAACTTAACTCCTAAATAGGTATATTTAACCTGAACAGGAATTCTCTTATAAGTAAATTCAGAATTTTGAGTATTGTGAGCAGAAATCTTTTGTTTCTGAACTTCATAACCTGCATAAACAGAAATGCCGTTTTCAAAATTATATCCACCTAAAAGTTCATAGCCACTTCTAACATGCTTTAGATCTCTTAATTTATAAGATTCTACACCTGAGTTTTGTACGCTAACTGGTTCAAAATAAGAATTCTGTCTATATGCATGAGCACCAATATAAGGTCCATCTACTAATGAACCTAAAGTTACAGATAAACCATAGTTATCAGCTTTATCTAAGATAGAATAATTACCTAATTTTGTTGAATTTTCATAAACATTAGAAGAAACATCATCATCCTGACCTTTTAAATAGTTATAACCAGCTTTAATTGATAAAGGTCCAAAGAATACATCATCAAAAGTATAACCAGCAGTTAAAGAGTAACCTGATTCAAGATCTCTCTTTTTTCCAAAAACTACCTGTTCATCAGAAGCAATCTGGAAAGATGCAGATAAAAAGATATTGTTATTATCATAATCATATCTAACAACACCATTTCTTCTATCTCCATTTAAGCCAGTATCATTGTAGATATCTAAAGTTTCTAAAGTATCAGTAGATAATGATAAAGCTCTTGTTGAATCGAATGTTTTACCTGCAATAAGCTTTCCATACTTACTGAACTGGGCACCTACATACTGTTCTCTTGATTTAATGTTATCTCCTACATTCTTTTTATGGCCATCTGCTAAATCCCACTCTGTAAAAGCAAGAGCTGAAATAAAATCATTTACTTTAGTCTGACCACTTAAATTAAAACGTGCTGAGTTAACAAGTGATGAATCCTTTTCTCCAGCTTTTGATGAGTTAGCTGAAAAGAATACTGACTGAACTCTTCCACCAACACTTAATTGTGTACCGTTAGAATCGTATACATTTGCAGCATTTGCAGAAAGAACTGGAGTTAAGATAGCTAAAGCTAATAAAGACTTTTTCATAATAATTTTCCTTCTTTTATTTTTTAGTTGTTTAATAATCTGTGGTTAGAATAATAAAAAAGGAATAATTATTTGGCTAATACTATTTTTTTATCAACTTCTATAACCTTTTGGTTATATAGTTAAATAACTATTTGATTTTTCATATCATTTATAGATATTTTCTTTATTTTTCTCTCATAAATAACCATTTCTTTTATAAATTATTATCTTTTATTTTCTGATTTTTTATGTGCAATTCGGTAAAATAGACCTGTTAAAAAACTGTGGAAAACCCTTTGGAAAAATATCTAAAAACCTTTGGGAATTAATTGGAAAAAATTAGTATAATATTTATCCTGTTGATAACTACAAAGTTTCCCACAATTTTCCAAAATTAATTAACAGGTTATCAGAAGACTTATTTTTTTATATTTTATTGATTTTAAAGAAAATTTTTCTGAATCAACAAAAATTAAGATCCTAATAATAACCATAATAAAATATATATATTAATAAATTAATATTTTCTAATATTCATTATCGGATTCTTAAATTCGTGGGAAATCCAATTAATGAATATTAAAAATTTTCTCTTTTTCAGAGGTTACATACTTTCATGAACAGCTTTAGAGAATTTGACGTTATTGTAATTGGTGCAGGTCATGCTGGTATTGAAGCAGCTGGTGCATCTGCAAGAATGAAATGTAAGACATTATTACTTACTCATAATTTAGAGACAGTAGGTGAAATGTCATGCAACCCTGCTTTTGGTGGTATCGGTAAAGGTCATCTTATTAAAGAAATTGATGCTATGGGTGGTGTTTGCCCTGATGCTATTGATAAGGCTGGTATTCAGTTTCGAACTTTGAATTCTTCTAAAGGTCCAGCAGTAAGAGCAACAAGAGCTCAAACTGACAGACATTTATATAAAGAAGTAATGAGAAAAACTTTATGGGGATATGAGAATCTAACGATTTTTCAGCAACCTGCAACAGAGATCTTATATAAGGATGGCACCATTAATGGTGTTAAAACAGCTGCTGGTATTGAATTCTACTGTAAGGCTGTTATTATCTGTGCTGGTACTTTCCTTAACGGATTAATTCATATTGGTCTTGAGCATTATTCTGGCGGTAGAGCAGGTGATCCTGCATCTGTTAAACTTGCTGAGAATTTAAAAGAACTTGGCTTAAAGGTAGGTAGATTAAAGACAGGTACTCCTGCAAGAATTGTAGCTTCTTCAATTGATTATTCAAAAATGACTAAGCAGGATCCTGAATATCCTCAACCTGCATTTTCTTATTTAAATGAAGAAAAAATTCATCCAACTCAGGTTCCTTGTTATATAACAAAGACCAATGAGAAAACCCATGAAATCATTAGAGGTGGATTAGATAGAAGTCCTCTTTATTCAGGAATTATTCACTCTGTTGGTCCAAGATATTGTCCATCTATTGAAGATAAGATTGTAAGATATCCTGACAGAACTTCTCATCAGGTTTTTATTGAACCTGAAGGTCTTACATCTCCACTTGTATATCCAAACGGTATTTCTACATCTTTACCTTTTGATGTACAGGAGAATTTTATTAGATCTATTGAAGGTTTAGAAAATGCAATTATTGCAAGACCTGGTTATGCAATTGAATACGATTTCTATGATCCAAGAGAATTAAGTGTTTCAATGCAGTCTAAAAAGGTACCAGGATTGTTCTTAGCAGGTCAGATTAATGGTACAACAGGATATGAGGAAGCTGCAGCTCAGGGCTTATTAGCTGGTATTAATGCAGGTTTATATGTAAAAGGTCAGCCTGCATGGTTCCCTCGTCGTAATGAAGCTTATGTTGGCGTTCTTATGGATGATTTATGTACACTTGGTACAAAAGAACCATACAGAATGTTTACTTCTCGTGCTGAATATAGATTAATTTTAAGAGAAGATAATGCTGATATCAGATTGACTCCAAAAGCTAGAGAGTTAGGTATCATTACAGATGAAAGATGGAAGTTCTTTGAAGAAAAACAAAATGAGATAGAAAAAGAAAAGGCTCGTTTACGTGAACTTTCTGTTAAGCCTTCATCTCAGATGGGTAAAGATATCAATACAATTTTAAGAACAAACCTTTCTCAAGAACAGACATTAGAAGAAATCTTAAGAAGACCTGAAGTAAACCTAAAATCTTTAATAGAGGCATCTAAGTTAGAGCCTATAGCAAAGAAAGAACAGTCTATTGAGCAGGTAGAAATACAGGTTAAATACCAGGGATACTTACAAAGAGAATTAGAAGATATTAAGAAGAAAGAAGTTAATGAGCAGACTTTACTGCCATTAGATTTTGATTATAAGAACATATCTGCTCTTTCTAATGAGGTTGCTCAGAAGTTAAACGAGTATAAGCCTGAAACAATTGGTATAGCTTCAAGAATTTCTGGTGTAACACCTGCTGCTATTTCAATTCTTCTAGTTCATTTAAAGAAGATGAATTTACTTGGTAAAAATTAGGATAGATGATGCATAACGATTCAGATATTGGCTTACAAAGTAAATGTTTTAATAAAATAAAAGAATTACTTTCTAAAACAACAGTTGAATTCAATGATGAACAAGTTGAAAAAATGGCATCATTGGTTGTAATGCTTAAAAAATGGAATAAGACATATAATCTTACAGCAATTGATGATGCTGATAAGATGATTGTTCTTCATATATTGGATAGTGCTGTAGTATCACCAGTAATTAAAAATTTTAAAAATAATATTGCTGATGTGGGAACAGGTGCAGGTTTTCCTGGTCTCGTTCTTGCTATACTTCATCCAGAAAAAAAATTTACATTGATTGATTCAATTGCCAAGAAACTGTCTTTTGTTAGATTTGCAGCTGTTTCATTAAAATTAAACAATGTTGAAATCATTAATGAACGCTGTGAAAAGATAAAAATAGAAGAAAAGTTTGATTGTATTTTAAGTAGAGCTTTTGCGCCTTTAGATAAAATCGTAAACTGGTGTAAGGATCTGATTAAAGATGATGGGGGTTTTGTTGCAATGAAATCTCATCTAGAAGAAAAAGAAATAAATGATGTTCCTAGTACAGTTAAAATTGAAGAAATAATACCTCTTCAGGTGCCTACTTTAGATGCAGTCAGAAATGCAGTTATCTTGAAAAAGGTTAAATAAATATAAGGATTATTAAATTGACTAAAGTAATTGCTATTGCTAATCAGAAGGGTGGTGTAGGTAAAACAACCACATGCGTGAATCTTGCCGCTTCGCTAGCTGCAATGCAGAAAAAGATTTTAGTTTTAGATTGTGACCCTCAGGGAAATGCAACAATGGCTTCTGGAGTATCAAAATTTGATCTTTCAAAGTCAATTACAAATGTTCTTATTGATGGTCTGAACATAAAGGATGCATTAGTAACTGAAACTGAAGGTAGTTTTCATTTGATTCCAGCAAATGAAGATTTAACTGCTGCAGAAGTAAATCTTTTAGATAAATATGGAAGAGAAAGCTTTTTAAAGAAAGCTTTAGAAAACATAAAGTATGATTATGATTTTGTTTTAATTGATTGCCCTCCATCACTAAACATATTAACAGTTAATGCTTTGTGTGCATCTGATTCTATTTTAGTGCCTCTTCAGTGTGAGTATTTTGCTTTAGAAGGTCTTACACTTCTTCTTCAGACTGTTGAGCAGCTAGCTAATGCTGTTAATTCAAAGCTTAAAATTGAGGGAATTCTAAGAACAATGTACGATAATAGAAATCGTTTATCTACAGATGTATCTGATGAATTAAAAAACAATTTTGGTGATCTTGTATACGATACTATTATTCCAAGAAATGTTCGTTTAGCTGAAGCTCCAAGTTATGGTAAACCAGCTATGTATTACGATAAGTCATCCGTAGGTTCTAAAGCTTATCTTGCTCTCGCAGCTGAAGTAATAGAAAAGGCTTAATTTTTTAAGGAAAACTATAAATGGCAGGTTTAGGTAGAGGTTTAGGATCTCTTTTAAGCGAATCAAAAAAAGCTAAGGAAGAAAATACTGTTGTAAATACAGTACAAGCTGAAAATACTGTTCAGCCACAGAATAATGAGAATATTGTTATATCTGAAAATTCAGTTGTTAAGATAGATATAAATAAGCTAAAACCTTCTGTTTATCAGCCAAGAAAAAATTTTGATAATGAAAGTTTAAATGAGCTTGCTTTATCTATTAAAGAACATGGTCTTTTAGAGCCTCTTTTAGTTAAAAAAGCAGATGATATGTATGAGATTATCTGTGGTGAAAGACGTTATAGAGCATGTAAATTAGCTTTATTAGATGAAGTTCCTTGTCTTGTAAGAGATGATCTTGAAATAAACAGCTATGCTATTGCTCTTATTGAAAATATTCAAAGAGAGGATTTAAATCCTTTAGAAATGGCTCAGGCTTTTGACCAGATGATTTCGCAGTGTTCAATAACACAAGAGGAATTGGCCAAAACTTTAGGTAAATCAAGAAGTACTGTAACTAATATTCTTAGATTGAATAATCTTCAGAATGATGTAAAACAGTTAGTTGCATCAAAACAGATTGATTTAGGTCATGCAAAGGTTTTATTGGGCCTTGAAGATGGAAATGAACAGCTCAAGGCTGCTTTATATGTTATTAAAAAGTCTTTGAATGTGAGACAGACTGAAGCTTTAGTTAAAGACATTAAAGAAAATGGTTTTAACTTTAAGAAGGAAAATACAGTTAAATATACAAATGAAAGTTTTTCTTCCTGGGCAAATAATATTAGTGTTCAGCTGTCAGGCATAAGAGCTAAATTTTCTGCTAAAAATGAAGATAAGGGATCTTTAACTCTTTCATATTCTTCAAGAGTTGAATTAGAAAGATTACTTTCTTTCTTTAATGTTGAATCAAATACTGTTTCTGTACCTGAAGAGAGTATTGAAAATAATGAACATGATTTAACAGAGAATATTGAAGTTAATGAAAATATTGAAAATATTGAGAATACAGACAATCAAGAAGATCTTTCTAATATAGAAATTACAGAAAATTCTTAAAGTTATATGAGTGATAGATTAATAAACAATATAAAACTATATCTATATTTTTTTGCAGTATTTATTTTTTTATCACTCATTTATTCCTATTCAAAAAACATTCCTCTAATACTAACTCTAAAGTCTGTTTTGTATGGACTTTTGATTTTTATAGCCTTGAATGCTGTTGATTTATATTTTTATATAAGAGTAAAGCATTCGTTTAACAATCCAAGAATAGATATTTTATTTGCTTTTTACAGACTTGTAGTAAAACTGTTTTTGCTAGTTTTTTGCTGTTGGTACTGCTTTAGTTTTTTTGAGTTAAATAACAAAATAGTAATTATCTCATTTGTGATTGTGGTTATTTTTAAAGTTTTAATATATGTTAAGTATGCAATAAATGAACAAAAATAGGGCGAGTATGTAAATTTTTATTTACTTTGCTTTGACAAAAAATTTAAAAAGTCTTATTTTCAATATATTAGTATTATTTTTTCGAATTTAGGATGCGTTTCTATGTCAGGAAGCAGTTCTCAAGGTTATATCTCTCATCATTTACACTTCCTACAGGTTGATTTAAGAGATTTTTCTGTAGTTGATAGTGTAAAGCCTGTGTCTTCTCAAGAATTCGATGCTTGTGTTTCAAGTGGTTCTACTCATGAACAGTGTTTAACAACTGTGGCTGTAGAAAAATGCAAGCTTTTTGATTTAGGTTCTGGTGTCTGTTACAGCTCCCATAATGAAAGTAAAGAAAGTCAGATTGTAAATCCTTATACATTGAATCTTGATTCTCTTGGTATAAGTATTGTTCTTGGTTTTCTTTTCTTATGGTTATTCAGAAGAGCTGTAAATAAATCAACATCAGGTGTACCAAGTAAAGCTCAATGCTTTATTGAAATGATAATGGAATTTGTACAGGGTACAGTAACAAGTATTTTCAAGAGAAAGAGTAAACTTATAGCTCCTCTAGCTCTTACAGTATTCATGTGGATTTTCTTTATGAACCTCATGGATTTACTTCCTATCGATCTCATTCCTGAGTTAGCAAAAAAACTTGGTGTTCCATATTTCAGAGTAGTTCCATCAGCAGATGTTAATGTTACATTATCAATGGCATTCTGCATTTTCCTACTGATATTTGCTTTCTCATTTAAAAATATTGGTATAAAAGGTTTTACTAAAAGCTTAACACTACATCCATTCCATCACTGGGCATTCATACCAGTAAACCTGTTACTAGAAGGTGTTTCACTTCTGTCAAAGCCTATCTCTCTAGGTCTTCGACTTTTTGGAAACATGTATGCAGGTGAAATGATATTCATTCTGATTGCATTACTACCTTTATGGTGGATTCAGTGGACATTAAATGTACCTTGGGCTTTATTCCATATCCTCATTGTTACATTACAAGCTTTTATATTTATGGTTCTGACTATTGTTTATTTATCAATGGCCAGTGAAGAAGATTAATTTTTGTTTAATTAAGGAGAAATAAGATGGAATTAATATTCCTTGCTGCAGGTCTAATGATGGGCTTAGCTGCTATTGGTGCAGCTATTGGTATTGGTATTCTAGGTGGTAAATTCCTAGAAGGTTCAGCAAGACAGCCTGATTTATTACCTCTTTTACGTACTCAGTTCTTCATTGTTATGGGTCTAGTTGACGCTATTCCTATGATCGGTGTTGGTTTAGGTATGTATTTAATGTTTGCTGTTGCTGGTTAATAGATAAACCTTACAAATTTAGAGGTATCTAGATTGGAAATTAATGCAACTTTTGTAGGTCAGGCCGTAGCGTTTTTAATTTTCGCTGTGTTATGCATGAAATATGTATGGCCACCTTTAATGGGTGCTCTTGAAAAGAGACAGAAAGAAATTGCTGATGGATTGACTGCTGCAGAAAAAGCTAAAAAGAGCTTAGAACTAGCTAATGAGAATGCTAAAGACACTATCAAGAAAGCTAGAGCTGAAGCTCAGAAGATCATAGATGAAGCAAATAAGACCAGATCTCAGATTATTGACAAAGCTTCTGAAGAAGCTCAGATTGAACGAAAGAAGATCCTTGATCTTGCTAAGAGTGAAATCGAAGCTGAAAAGAACAAAGCCCGTGAATCTTTGAGAGCTGAGTGTATTTCTTTAGCAGTTGAAGGTGCTCAGAAGATTATCGGTGAAAAAATCGATGCTCAAGCTGACAGCGAAATGCTTAAGAAAATTATGAGTTCACTATAACTAGGGGTTAGTAATGGCTGAAAATTTGACTGTTGCAAGACCTTATGCTCAAGCTGCTTTTGATACTGCTTTAGAAACAGATAAGATTGATGCATGGCAGAATATGCTATATGCAATGTCTTTGGCTGTTTCTAATGAATATGTAATGGATGCTATTAAAGTAGCTCCAAATTCAAAAGTTGCTTCTGACAGTCTGATTTCGCTTTTGCAAGACGTACTAGATGAAAGTGGTATCAATTTCGTAAAGATTATTGGTGAGAACAACAGATTTGAAGTTCTTCCTGAAATTTATGAAGAGTATCTCAGACTTCGTGCTAATCACGAAAAGAGCTTAGATGCTACATTGATCTCCGCAAGATCTTTTTCTGATAGCGAAATTAAAACACTTAAGGATAAGCTAGCTTCTGTTTATAACAGTAAGATAAATCTGTCATTAAAAATTGATGAAACCTTAATAGGTGGAGCAGTTTTAAAAATTGGTGACAAGGTTATTGATGCTAGTGTTAAGACAAGTTTAGTAAACTTGTTATCAACCCTCAAATAGAAAAGAGGAAATAGAATGCAACTTAATTCAACTGAAATTGCTGAGTTAATAAAAAAGAGAATTCAGCAGTTTAAGGTTGTGACAGAAAAGAGAGATGAAGGTACTATTGTTTCTGTGAACGATGGTATCGTAAGAATCCACGGTCTGTCCAACGTTATGCAAGGTGAAATGCTTGAGTTTGGAAACGATCTTTACGGTCTAGCCTTAAACTTAGAGCGCGATTCTGTAGGTGCCATTGTTTTAGGACCTTACAGTAATCTTTCAGAAGGTATGACTGTTCATTCAACTGGTCGTATTCTTGAAGTTCCTGTTGGAAACGCATTACTTGGAAGAGTAGTAAATGCTTTAGGTGAGCCAATTGATGGTAAAGGTCCAATTAACTGCGATGAGCATTATCCAGTTGAAAAGATTGCACCAGGTGTTATTGCTCGTCAGAGTGTTTCACAGCCAATTCAGACAGGTTATAAGGCTGTTGATTCCATGGTTCCTATCGGACGTGGTCAGCGTGAGCTTATTATTGGTGACAGACAGACTGGTAAGACAGCATTAGCAATCGACACAATCATCAATCAGGTTAAGTACGGTGTTCGCTGTATTTATGTTGCTATTGGTCAGAAAGCATCAACTATTGCTTCAGTAGTAAGAAAATTAGATGAAGAAGGTGCTTTAAACAACACTATCGTTGTAGTTGCATCAGCTTCAGATACAGCTGCATTACAATATATTGCGCCTTATGCAGGTTGTGCGATGGGTGAGTATTTCATGGATCAGGGTGAAGATGCCTTAATTATTTATGATGACTTATCTAAGCATGCTGTTGCATACAGACAGATTTCATTGCTGTTACGCCGCCCTCCAGGGCGTGAAGCATTCCCAGGTGACGTATTCTATTTACATTCACGTCTATTAGAGCGTGCATCACGTGTAAATGCTGAATACCTAGAGAAGTTATCTGGTGGAAAGGTTGTAGGAAAGACTGGTTCTTTAACAGCACTGCCTATTATCGAAACTCAGGCTGGTGACGTTTCTGCTTTCATTCCTACTAACGTAATTTCAATTACCGACGGTCAGATTTTCTTAACAACAAGTTTATTTAACTCTGGTGTAAGACCTGCAGTAGATCCTGGTATTTCAGTTTCACGTGTAGGTGGTGCAGCACAGACTAAGATTATTAAGAAGTTATCTGGTGGTATCAGAACAGCTTTAGCACAGTATAGAGAATTAGCTGCTTTCGCTCAGTTCTCTTCAGATCTTGATGAGGCTACAAGAAAACAGCTTGATCATGGTCAGAAGGTAACAGAGCTGATGAAACAGAATCAGTATGCACCTCTTACTGTAGCTGAGCAGGCACTCATTATTTTCGCAGCAGAGCGTGGTTTCTTACAGGATGTTGAATTAAATAAGGTTCTTCCATTTGAGAAGGCTTTACTTGAATTTGCTCATTCTAAGTATTCACAGCTTCTAGCGGATATTGATGCAAAGCCAGATTATTCTGATGAGATTGCAACAAAACTTGAAGATGTATTAAAAGACTTCAAGTCAACTCAGACCTACTAGGAGACTATCTTATATGGCAGGTGCAAAGGAAATACGTACTAAAATTTCTTCTGTGCAGAATACACAGAAGATTACTAGTGCTATGCAGATGGTTGCTGCCTCTAAGATGCGTAAGGCTCAAGATAAGATGACTCAATCTCGTCCTTATTCAAAGGGCCTGCATGCCATTATTAGTCATATCGCTTCAAGCCATTCAGAATTCCATCATCCATTTATGGAAGATAGAGAAATCAAGAATGTAGGCTTTATTATAGTATCTACAGATCGTGGTTTATGTGGTGGCTTGAATATCAATCTATTCAGAAAAGTTACCCTAAAAATGAAAGAATTTTCAGATCAGGGTATGGGTATTAAGGTTGCTTTGCTTGGTTCAAAAGCTTCAGGTTACTTTAATCATTCTGGTATAGATGTCATAGCTCAGCATGCTGGATTTGGAGATAATCCTAAACCAGAGAAACTTGTTGGTGCTATTAAAGTTATGACTAATGCGTTTTTAAAGGGTGAAGTAGATGCTATTTATATAGCTTTCAATTCATTTAAAAACACAATGGTTCAAATCCCTACTGTCGGCCAGTTACTCCCATTAACTAAAGATGATAATGAGGATGGAAAGGGCCATCACTGGGATTATCTATATGAGCCAGAACCACAGGACATATTAAAGGTAGTTTTAGATCGCTATGTAATGCAGATGGTTTATCAAGCTGTTCTTGAAAACTTAGCTTCAGAGCAAGCAGCTCGTATGGTTGCCATGAAGGCTGCAACTGATAATGCAGATTCTTTAGTAAGCGATTTACAGCTTGAATACAACAAAGCAAGACAGGCTGGTATTACGATGGAACTTAATGACATCGTATCCGGTGCTTCAGCGGTTTAGGAAATGAGGAATTAAAGATGGCTGAGACAACAAATCGAGCCGGTGTGGTAGGTACTATTGTACAGATCATTGGTGCTGTCGTTGACGTTGAATTCCCTGAGGGTCAGATTCCAGAGTTATATGATGCTCTAGAAGTTAAGGGTGACGGAAAAAACCGTCAGGATCTGATTTTGGAAGTTCAACAGCAGATTGGTGGCGGTGTAGTTAGATGTATCGCTATGGGTTCATCAGATGGTTTATCTAGAGGTATTGAAGCTGTAAATACTGGTGCTGGTGTTAAAGTTCCTGTTGGTAGAGAAACTTTAGGCCGTATCATGAACGTATTAGGTCAGCCTGTAGATGACAGAGGACCTATTGGAGAAAAAGAAAAGTGGGTTATACACCGTGCTGCTCCAACATACGCTGAACAGTCTTCTACAACAGAGATTCTTGAAACAGGTATTAAGGTTATGGATCTTATCTGCCCATTTGCCAAGGGTGGTAAGGTAGGTCTATTCGGTGGTGCTGGTGTTGGTAAGACAGTTAACATGATGGAGCTGATTAACAACATTGCAAAAGCACATTCTGGTTTATCTGTATTTACTGGCGTAGGTGAGCGTACTCGTGAGGGTAATGACTTCTACCATGAAATGCAAGAATCAAAGGTTATCGATAAGGTATCAATGGTTTACGGTCAGATGAATGAACCACCAGGAAACCGTCTTCGTGTAGCTTTAACAGGTCTTACTGTAGCAGAAAAATTCCGTGATGAAGGCTTAGATGTATTGTTATTCATCGATAACATTTATCGTTATACTCTAGCTGGTACTGAGGTTTCTGCACTGTTAGGCCGTATGCCTTCTGCTGTGGGTTATCAGCCTACATTAGCAGAAGAAATGGGTGTTCTTCAGGAGCGTATTACTTCAACTAAGAACGGTTCTATTACATCAGTACAGGCTGTTTATGTTCCTGCTGATGACTTGACCGATCCTAGCCCTGCAACAACATTCGCACACTTGGATGCAACTATCGTTCTATCACGTCAGATTGCTTCTTTAGGTATTTATCCTGCAGTTGATCCTTTAGCATCAACATCTCGTCAGCTGGATCCTTATGTTGTAGGTCAGGAGCATTATGAGGTTGCTCGTGGTGTTCAGACTGTTTTACAGCGTTATAAGGAGCTTAAGGATATTATCGCAATTCTTGGTATGGATGAGTTATCAGAAGAAGATAAGCTTGTTGTAGCAAGAGCCCGTAAGGTAGAGCGTTTCTTATCACAGCCATTCAGTGTTGCTGAAGTATTCACTGGAAGCCCAGGTAAATATGTTCCATTAAAAGAAACAATCCGTGGCTTCAAGGGAATTATTGATGGTGAATATGATAATTTACCAGAGCAGGCTTTCTATATGGTAGGAACCATTGACGAAGCAGTAGAAAAGGCTAAGAACTTATAATTTCGGAGGTCAAATGGATTCTATATCTTTCCATCTTGATGTTATAAGTGGTGTAGGTAGTCTTTATTCAGGCTCTGTAAAGAGCCTGAGAGTAACAGGTTCTGAAGGTGAAATGGGTATCCGATATGGTCATACCCCACTTTTGACTATCATTAAGACAGGTATGGTAAGACTTGTTGATATAAACAACAAGGAAGACGAAATATACCTTGCTGGTGGTGTGTTAGAAGTTCAGCCTGATAATGTAACCATACTTGCTGATACTGCATTACGCGCTGATGATATTGATGAGGCTAAGGCGCAGGAAGCTATTAAAACTGCTAAGAAGATGCTTGAAAATCATGGCAGTGGTGATAGTTACTATGCACATGCTTTATCAAGATTAGCTGACGCAATGGCCCGTCTGAAGGTTGTTGAAATATCTAGAAACAGAAGAAGATAATTTTTTATTTTCTTTGAAAGATAAAGAGTCATTACATTTTCATGTTCTGACTCTTTTTTTATTTAATTAGAACAGAAGAGAACTTTTTTTCCAAAGTGTATATTTTGAATTACCTGCGTTCTCACTTTTTATGATTTCATATCCAACAACAGACTGATTAGTTCCGTTTCTCATCTCTACATATAAAAGAGAGTTTTCGTCAATAAGGTTTCTTTCATTAAGTAATGTTAAAACACTCTCATATATATTAAGTGCATATGGAGGATCTATAAAAACTACATCAAAATGAGTATTACAGTTTTTTAAATACTCAATTGCATCTACGTTAATAGCTCTTATATTGTTATCATTAAAATTCTTTATGCATTCGTTGATTGATTTTATGTTGTCCTTGTTAAGATCAACTAATTCAACTTTTTTTGCACCACGTGAATAAGCTTCAATTCCTAATGCTCCAGAACCTGCAAAAAGGTCAAGAACACTAGCGTTGTTTAATGAATCCTTAAGCCAAGAAAAAACTGTTTCCCTAACACGTGCAGGTGTTGGTCTTAAGCCTTGAGCTTCATTAACAGTGAGTTTTTTTCCTTTGAATTTTCCACCGATAATTCTTACTTCATTTTGGTATTCATTTTTCATTGTATTTAATCTCTTAATAAGTTTATGAAATTATAACAAATGAAATGTGAATAAACTGTTCATATAAAGCTTAAAAAACGAAAAATGGCCGTTTTTATAAGAAAACGACCATAAAAATGAATATTTTTTAGCATACCTAAGATCTTTAGATAAAAGTATCAGAAGATCTTTTTAAAACATAAGTAGAAAATCATTAATTGATTTTCAATGTTTACAGAATTTACTTCAGTAAGCATAAGTTCTTTAACAATTTGGTATACAAGCTCCATAAATGAGGTATTTAGATATCTCTTTTTGGGGATTTTGGACTCTGTTTTTCCAGAAATTTGGACTTTTGTAACTTTTGTATAAAATGCTGATTTTTAAGGGATTTGATAATAAAAATGGGATTGTTTGTGATATAATAAATGTGTGTAAAATCAATTAGATAACAAACAAATCCCATGCAAAAATTATCACTTATTATTGAACCAAAGTCAACATTTCAAGCAACTTCTCTTACATCAGTTTTATCTAAAGACCACATTTCTGATTTAGCTAGAACTAATGGAGCTATTGTAAGAGAAAGACTTTTCTCTTTATCAGACTATCTGTTAAATGCAGCTAATTTAATGTGCTCATCAACCAAAAAATCTGAGTTCACCTTATGCTCTTTACATGACAGCTATAACAGACTCAATCCTGAAAAATCTATGAGTCATAAGTGTATTCATAAGCAGTTGCAGAATGAAAAGACACTTGATGTCATGAAAAGTCTTTTATCTGAGATTATGACATTACCTTCTGCTAGCTCATTTATAAAGAAAATCAAGAAAGCTTTGCCTGAAAACCTTAGCAAACTTCTTAAGCAGTTAAAGGTTAATGACATTATTTTGATTGATGGAACTGAAATTGATTTATCATATTCCTGTGCTAATAACTTCTACTGTAAGGGTAAAGGAAGACCTCATTTAGATGGAACTACAGCAAGACCAGGACTTAAGCTTCATATCGCTTTCTCTATGGTTAAGCAGACCTTTGAGTATTTTGAAATCACTGAAGCTGTTGGCTCTGAGAGAGCCTGTGTCTATCCAGAGAAATTCAAAAATACTCTTATTATTGCTGACAGAGGTTACATTGATGAAGAGCTTGAACAGAGAATTGCTGACTCTGGTAATTTCTTCCTTATTAGGGGAAGAAATAACACAACAGGAATAATCAATTCTGCTTATTCAGACTCAGGGGAAGAGCTTTCTAATCTCATTGATAAAACTATTAAAGATTTGCCTTTAACCACCAATGCTGATTTAACCATTAAAACAACGAAAGGTAATAACCTTAGGGTTGTGATAAGACATCATAACAAAGATGAAGAATCTGAAACTCGCTCTGTTCTTAGAACAAACATTCCTAAAGACAGATTATGTGCAAGACAGATTTATTTGCTTTATCGAATTCGTTGGTCTATTGAATTATTCAATAAGGCAAATAAACAAAGCTCCTGTCTTCAGAGTATTAACTCTGCTAACAAGAACATCATCCTTTTGTTTATTCTCCTTTCGCTAATGGTTTCATTTATCAAAACCTATTTAGGTCATAAAGCCAGAATCAACAATAAAATAGAATGGTTATCAATGCTAAAGCTTCATAATCTAAATTTCGGTTTTAACAAGCTATTCCAATCCTTACAAAACAAAGGATTATCTACTGTATATCAAATTGTTAAAGAACTTCTCGATGACATAGCTCTGTACTGTAAAAGGTCAAAGCCATCTAATCGAGACAGTGTATTATTTAAAGATCTACCTATGTTATTGTGGCAGATCGTTAACACTAACAGACCTCATGCTAAATCGGCTTAAGGTCCTAGGTATG
>NZ_JBGVMC010000286.1:0-3410 GCF_045124615.1 Succinivibrio sp. | reverse complement strand
ATCTTGGATGCTGTCAGAGTGCACAGGCTGCATTCTATATCAATCTTGGTATTGAAACACTGCCATTAAGAATAAGAAAGCACTCAGATAATGCACTTGCTGTAGCAAAGCATCTTCAGTCACATCCAAAGATTTCAAGAGTAATTTATCCTGGTTTAGAGTCTGATCCTTCACACGAGTTATCAAAGAAATATCTAACTGATGGATTATGTTCTGGAGTATTATCATTAGACATTAAGGGGGGTAGAGAAGCAGGAGCAAAATTCATTGATAATGTTAAGTTAGCATCTCCTGAGGTACATGTTGCTGATATCAAGACATGTCTGCTTCATCCTGCTACTGCAACTCATAGACAGCTTTCTGACAAACAGCTAGAAGAGTGTGGTATCACTCCAGGTTTAGTTCGTCTGTCAGTTGGTTTAGAAGATCTTGATGATATCATCAGAGATATCGATGAGGCCTTAGAGAAGGTTTAAAGATCAATTAAGCTCTGTAAAAACGGAGCATAAATACTAAAAAATGAGCCTCTGGCTCATTTTTAGTCCTTTGTGATATCAAAAAATTTCTTTTCAGGTCCTACTTCAATATATGTTCCTGCAGACTTTGTACTGCTTTCAATTGAGAAGTATCCTACCTCTTCTATATTTCTGAGATCATATATTCTTATCTGTCCGATATTACCATTGGAGCATTTAATAGTTCTTCTTTTAAGAATTCTGTCTGATTCTAGTGGAACTCCGTTGAATTTTGCCTTCACTGGAGCGCCAAAACCTATGATATAGATTTCAACCTTATCAGAAAAAACTTTTCTTATACCTACATCCAGTATCTTTTCGCTGCTTTTGTTTTTTAGCTTTTCATTGAGGTTACAAAGATAATTATCAGTAAACGCAAAGCTAGATGAGCAGTATAAAAAAAGGAAAAGTATAAGATATTTGAAATGTTTCATATATATGGATGGGAATTAATATAGCCTCACCAAATGGTGAGGCTTAAACGAAATGAATTAGAGGTTCTTCATTTCCTCAAGCTGAGCCTGAACCTTAGCTAACTGCTGCTCGTTAAGTTCAAGCTGTGCCTTGGCACCTTCAATGATCTTAGCAGGTGCCTTTGATACGAAGGCTTCATTAGATAGCTTGCTCTTAGCAGACTTAATGTTTGCTTCAAGTTTTTCGATCATGCCGTTTAGACGCTTGATTTCCTCTTCCTTGTTAACAAGGGCTTTCATTGCTAAGAGAATTTCAGCCTTGTTTAGAGGTTTTGCAACGCATGGAGGAAGCTCTTCACCTTCATTTACGAACTTTACAGGCTCGATATTTGCAAGGTTCTCAATGAACATGAAATTATCTGTAGCACAGCGGATTTCATTTTCATTTGCGCCACGCATCATAGGAGCAAGTTTTACTGAAGGCGCAACCTTCATTTCAGCTCTTAAATTACGAACTGTAGTTGCAAATTCCTTAATGAATGCGATGTCATCAAGTGCATTCTTGTCATCATCAAAATCGTCTTCAACAGGGAATGCCGCATTGATGATAGTGCCTGACTGTGTCATCTTGCCAACAAGTGGAGCAGTCTGCTGCCAGATAGTTTCTGATAAGAATGGCATTACTGGGTGAATTAAACGCATTACTGCTTCTAATACTTCTACTAAAGTATATGCAGTTGCATTCTTCTGAGCATCAGTTGCCTTATCTGACTTGAGCACAGCTTTTGTAAACTCAAGATACCAGTCACAGTACTCATTCCAGATGAACTCGTAGATGTTTGATGCTACCTGATCGAATCTGAAATTATTGATAGAGTATGTAATATCTGCAATAGCCTGTCTTAGTTTTGCTCTGATGAAACGATCAGCAACGCTTAAATCAGAAGAAGCTGGTTTTGTAAGCTTCATTTGGCCAACATTCATAAGAACGAATCTTGATGCATTCCAGATCTTGTTACAGAAGTTTCTGTAACCATCAAGTCTCTTCATATCCCAGTTGATATCACGACCGTTTGAAGCTAATGCACATAGGGTGAAACGAAGAGCATCTGTACCGTGAGCTGCAATTCCCTCTGGGAACTGCTTTGCAGTACGCTTTGCAATCTTCTCTGCCATCTGAGGTTGCATCATATTTGCAGTACGCTTTGCAATCAGACTGTCTTTATCGATACCATCGATCATGTCTAAAGGATCAAGTACGTTGCCCTTTGACTTTGACATCTTGTTGCCTTCCTCATCACGGATAAGACCAGTAACATATACTGTCTTGAAAGGAACCTGAGGGTTACCATCCTTATCCTTCATGAAGTGCATTGTCATCATAATCATTCTGGCAACCCAGAAGAAGATGATATCAAAACCTGTTACAAGAGCTGATGTTGGGTGGAACATTTCAAGTTCTTTAGTGTTGTCTGGCCAGCCAAGAGTAGAGAATGTCCATAATGCTGATGAGAACCAGGTATCAAGTACATCAGGATCCTGAGTTAAAACAACATCTTCAGATAAAGAATACTTGCTTCTAACCTCTGCCTCATCGCGAGCAACATATACCTTGCCATTCTGATCATACCAAGCAGGAATTCTATGACCCCACCAAAGCTGGCGTGAAATACACCAGTCCTGAAGGTCATTCATCCATGAGTAGTACATGTTTGTGTACTGAGCAGGTACAAATTTGATTCTGCCGTCTTTAACTGCTTCAACAGCTGGTTTGCCAAGAACTGAAGCTTTTACGTACCACTGATCGGTTAAGAGTGGCTCGATAGGTACACCACCACGATCGCCGAATGGCTGAGATAGCTTGTGATCTTCAATATGGTCAAGTAAACCAAGATCCTGAAGATCTTTTACCATTGCATCACGAGCATCAAAACGGTCCATGCCACGGTATTTTTCAGGGATAAAGCCTGATACAGCATCTGTCTTAACACCGTTAGTATCAAATACCTCACATTCCTCACGAACTCTAGCATCTTCTGTGAAAATGTTCAGCATGCAAAGCTTGTGACGCTTACCTACAGCGTTATCGTTAAAATCATGTGCAGGAGTAATCTTAACGCAACCGGTACCTGCAGTCATATCTGCATGGATATCAGCTACAACAGGAATTCTTCTGCCAACAAGAGGAAGAATAAGATCCTTGCCAACAACTGACTTATATCTCTCATCAGATGGGTTAACTGCAACAGCAGTATCACCAAGTAAAGTCTCTGGACGTGTAGTTGCAACAAGAAGATAATCCTTACCTTCTGCAGTCTTTACACCGTCAGCTAGCATATACTTGATATACCACATGTGTCCTGCAACTTCCTTATTCTCAACTTCAAGATCAGAAATAGCAGTACGCAGCTTAGGATCCCAGTTTACAAGTCTCTTTCCGCGATAGATAAGATCTTCATCATACAGCCTTACGAAAACTTCT
>NZ_JBGVMC010000285.1:0-2250 GCF_045124615.1 Succinivibrio sp. | reverse complement strand
GGAATGAGCGAATACGGGATCATGCAGTGTATTATTGTGCAGAATCTAACCTTAGGTCTTTTATCATATCTTGGGGCATTTACCATGTTCTGCGCACTTAAGTTTAGCTTTAATCAGTATTTTGCAGACAGACTTCCTGGCGGAACCTTGGTAAGTGTCTTTAACTTTTCTCATGTTATTTTAGGCCTTTTGTTTACACTTTTAGTTCTTTTGATAATCAGTCTTGTTTTAAGTACTGCAAGAATAAGACGTCTTAATGTTGCAGATACCTTAAGAAGAGTATAAAAATGAAAAGATGTTTGTTATCTTTAATGCTTGTAGGAGCTGTATTTGCAAAGACAGCAACTGCAGATAGTGCAAATGAGCTGTTCAATCCTAATCCTGATAAATCTGATGTAATTGTGTCCATGCCATGCAATGGAATAATGGTATTTAAAAAGGTATATACCTCAAATGACACAAGAAAGATAAAGGATAAGACATTCACTGCAGGTATTCTAGATACACAATCACCAATGTCTCAGGCTGTGAACACAAGATATGTTCAGGGTGCATTCAAGGATAAGAAAGGCTATTACTATCTGATTGGCAAATATGAGCTTTTAAAAGGTCAGTATGACATTCTTATGTCAAAAGACGGAAAGTGTCCAACATTAAATAAGATGTCACGTCTGCCTGCAGTAAAGATATCCTATTTTGATGCTGTAAATGCTGCAGATGCTTTCTCAAGATTCATATCAACCTCAAATGATTTAAAAAAGCTTGAGATTAAATCAGCTTATTCAAGACTTGCAACAGATGAGGAGTGGGAGTTTGCAGCACGTGGCGGTAATTTAGTAACACAAAGTGAGTTTGATGCAAAGCTGCCTCCAATGACCGATGGAGAACTTTCTGATTATGCCTGGTATCAGGGAGCTACAAGTGCTAATGGCAAACTTCAGTTGGCAGGTCTTAAAAAGCCAAATCCTCTTGGTCTTTATGACATGTTTGGAAATGCTCAGGAAATGACAGTGGAGCCTTTTAGAGCAGTAAGAGCAGGCCGTCTTTTAGGTCAGCCTGGCGGTATCTGTTCAAGAGGTGGCAGTTATTTGTCATCCCCATCATCAATAAGCAGTGCAAGCAGAACTGAAAAGCCTTTGTATCAGGGAGCAAAACCGCTTGTTGCAGCAGATACATCCACAAGATTTGTACTAAGCTCATCAGTTGCTTTTGATACAAAAGAAGCAAAACAGATAAATGATGATTTAAAAAATCTAGGTGAAGATCATAAATACAACAATGCACTGTCAGGTGAGGCATCCTCAATTGCAAAACTCAATGAGAAAAATCAGAAGGCCTTTGAAGAGTATCAGTTACAAGCCTTAGATCTGAAAAAGGCAAATGAAAAACTGTTAAGTGAGAACAGCTCCATTGAAAACAGGGCAAATCAGTTAAAGTCCGTTAATGAAAAGCTAACAAAGCTCAATGAGTCACTTTCTAAGAGCAATGTGGAGCTTAATACAAAGCTTGTAAGTGTTCAGCAGAAAATCATGCAGGCAAATTCTGATAGAGAAGCTATGCAGGAAAATGCAGTTACCGCAAATTTAAGATTAGGCGGATTTCTTTGCAGAAATATTGATTATGAAAAAAGCTCTGTTGATTACTTTTTAAATATCCTGAAGATAAGTAAAAAACAGTGTGATGCTGATAAGCAAAGATGCAGAACATATGAGAAATTAAAATCTCAGTATGAACAGCATGAAAAACTTTTAAAGTCCCTTTTAACTTACTATGGCGACGCTATTGTGAATGCGGAGACTAATTTTTCAAAAGAGCTTTTTAAAAAACAGCTTGCCGATGCAAAAGAGGCATTTGGTTTAATGGATGGTTTTGACAGATATGTTGATTTGTATTTAAAACATCTCAGCTCATACTCAAAACAAGAAAAAGATCTAAAAAAGAATCAGCAAAACTGGCTTTTGCAATGCTCAGATAATAAATAGGAATAAAGATGCTAAGAGTATACAGATGCAGTAAAAACAGCGTATGCAGGGAAGTTTTTGAGTTTAAAGACTATGCCGACAGATTCTTTGAATATCTTGAAGAAAAATTCGGTAAGGATTACAAGAATCTTTTAGCAAAGCCGGTTGAGGATGGTGATTATTTTAACTTTATTACAAATCTCTCTGGCGATTTTGAGTTTTTAAATGAAAAGAACAATGAAAAATATGCTGATGCTCTAAGTGCTTTTAATAACAAAAGAGCAAAGGT
>NZ_JBGVMC010000284.1:0-1280 GCF_045124615.1 Succinivibrio sp. | reverse complement strand
CATCCAAGATCACGCATAATCTGAACACGAGCCTTAACAATAAAGGCAAGCTTACCAAAAGTCTGTGTATAAACAAGACCATGATATGACTCATCAGGAGTTACAAACTCTGGGAATTTTGATGATTTTGCCCAGTCAAATTTACCTGAATCTACAACAACGCCACCAACTTGAACAGCATGACCATCAAAGTACTTTGTAGTTGAATGAACAACAATATCTGCACCAAAATCAAATGGTTTACATAAAATTGGAGTAGCAAATGTATTGTCGATAATCAGTGGAATTTCATGCTTGTGAGCAATATTTGCAAATCTTTCAATATCAAAGATTGTTAATGCTGGATTTGCTAAAGTTTCACCAAAGATAGCCTTGGTGTTAGGTTTAATTTTTGCCTCTACCTGCTCATCAGTTTCACTCTGCTCAAAGAATGTAACATCAATACCCATGCGCTTGAATGTCACAGCCATTAAATTAAAGGTACCACCGTATACTGTTGATGAGCAAAGAATATGATCTCCAGCTTTAGCTATGGTTAAAATAGCTGTTAATGTTGCAGCCTGACCTGATGATGTGAGCATAGCACCAACACCACCTTCAAGAGCTGCAATCTTCTGCTCAACAAAGCCACATGTTGGATTTCCAAGTCTTGAATAAAAAGGAGTATCTGTCTTTAAATCAAACAGATCTGCAATTGCCTGAGTACTCTCATATCTGAAGGTTGTACTCTGATAAATAGGCATTGCACCTGGACCTGCATTTTCTGGTTTATAACCAGAGTGAAGACATTTTGTTGAATCTTTCATTTTTTACTCCTGATTCTATCCTTACTTTTATCAGATATCGTGATTTGCAAGTAAAGAACAATTTATCAAAATAATCGAATTAAACTTATTTTGCAGAAGAGCTATTCAAATAGAGTTGCTATCTGCATTGTGTTATGAATAGTGAAATATATTTTTTTATGAAACTTAATAGCTAAAGTCTATAACTATTAAGATAATAAAGATAATACTATTTTTAAATAGTCAGTTATAGTAATTTTCTATATCATCTACAGACTTAAATTTGTTTAAATCAGATCTTCTTTTAAAGGAAATGTTTTTTCCTTTAATTCATCACCGCATTCAACAACTGTGCTAAAACCGAGAGTATTTAGATATGACAGAATTTCCTCAATCACATACTCAGGAGCTGAAGCTCCTGCTGACAAACCTACACTTTTGGCATTTTTAAACCATATAGGATCAATCTGAGAGCTGTCATCTACAAGATAAGCT
>NZ_JBGVMC010000283.1:0-7237 GCF_045124615.1 Succinivibrio sp. | reverse complement strand
ACCGTGAGCATCAATAGAATTGATTGGTGTTGATACAGTAGGTTCAACAATGTTGAGAGTAGGAACATTATCAATATTTTTGAAGTTGTCCCTGTTGCTGCAGTTTAGTTCATTTACTGCAACACCGCGAATCTTCAGTTTAGAGACTACCATTTTATAGAATTTACCGTGGTAGTCTCCATTGACATTCATTCTAGTAACGGTGGAGCTCAATCTGCCCTGATTTGGAAAATGAAAACCACACGCTGTTGTAAGCGCAAGTAAAGTACCAATCAAAAACAGATTCAGCTTCATCCTATACCTCTATTTATGCAACAACGATATTTACTAGACGACCCTTAACATAGATAGTCTTCTTGATCTGCTTACCATCTATGAATTTGTGTACATCAGCGTTAGATGTTGCAATGTTGATAACGCTCTGTTCATCAAGATTTGGATCAATGTTGATGCGACCGCGAACCTTACCGTTTACTGAAACAACAACAGTGATTTCATCTTCGGTTAAAGCGCTCTTATCAGCCTCAGGCCATCTTTCCTCGTCAAGTTTAGTTGTATTTCCAAGAACTTCCCATAGTTTGAAGCAGATATGAGGAACGATTGGATATAACATCAGCACAACGTTATTGTAGATCTCATAACGAACTGCAAGTGACTGTTCATCCTTAGCATTAAGTTTTGCAGCCTCGTTTAAAAGCTCCATGATAGCGGCGATAGCTGTATTGAAGGTCTGGCGACGACCGATATCGTCTGTAACCTTTTCAATTGTAACGTGAAGCTGATGACGAATCTTCTTGAGATTTGAAGGTAACTTAGATACATCAGTTGTGCACTTAGCACCATCAGCAATCAGATCCTGAACCTGATTCCAAAGTTTTCTTAAGAAACGCTGTGAACCTTCAACACCAGACTGTCTCCACTCAAGTGTAAGCTCTGCAGGAGATGCGAACATCATGAACAGACGAACGGTATCTGCACCGTACATTCTTACCATCTCTTCAGGATCAATACCGTTAGCCTTTGACTTTGACATCTTGATCATGCCTTCGTGGTGAAGTTCATGACCATCCTTGTCAACAGCACTGATGATATTACCCTTGTCATCACGAGTTGTAATTGCATCTAATGGATTTACCCAGTTTTTAGTACCCTGTTCGTCTAGGTAGTAGAATGCATCAGCAAGAACCATACCCTGACATAGAAGTCTCTTGAATGGTTCATCTGAATTTACCATGCCTGCATCACGTAACATCTTGAAGAAGAAACGAGCATAAAGCAGGTGAAGAACAGCATGCTCAATGCCACCGATGTACTGATCAACAGGAAGCCAGTAGTTTGCAGCATCCTTGTCAAACATCTGCTTGTCATCACGAGCAGAGCAGTAACGGGCATAGTACCATGATGATTCCATGAAGGTATCAAAAGTATCAGTCTCACGGGTTGCACTCTTTCCGTCGAAAGTTGTCTTATACCAGCTCTCGTCGGTCTTTAATGGTGAAACAACACCGTCAATCTTTACATTCTCTGGTAGTTTTACAGGAAGATTTTCTTCCTTTTCGCAAACCATTTCACCTGTTTCATCAATTGTAAGAACAGGGATAGGTGCACCCCAGTAACGCTGACGTGAAATACACCAGTCACGTAGACGGTAGTTAACCTTACGCTTAGCGCATCCCATCTTCTCTAGCTTGTCGGCAATAGCTTTGAATGCCTCTTCAAAGTTCATTCCGTCAAACTCACCTGAGTTACATGCAACACCATGCTCGGTGAAAGCCTGCTTGCTTAAATCAGGTTCTGCTGAGTCCTTTGACTCCTTGATTACGCATTCGATATCAATGCCGTATTTCTTAGCAAATTCGTAATCTCTCTGATCGTGACCTGGAACTGACATAACAGCACCAGTACCGTAGTCCATGATAACGAAGTTTGCAACATAGATAGGTACTTTTCTGCCGTTGATTGGGTGAACAGCATAAAGACCAGTTGCCATACCCTTCTTCTCCATGGTGGAGATATCAGCTTCTGCAAACTTCTGCTTTCTGCATTCAGCGCAGAATGCTTCAAGTTCAGCATTTGTCTCACAGCACTTCTTAACTAGAGGGTGGTTTGCAGCAATTGAAATATAGGTGATACCCATGAAAGTATCTGGGCGGGTAGTATAGACAGTGAATGTATCGTCACTTCCATCAACCTTGAATGTAATATCTAAACCTTCAGAGCGTCCAATCCAGTTCTTCTGCATGGTGCGAACACGCTCAGGCCATCCTTCAAGCTTATCAAGATCTTTTAAAAGTTCCTCTGCATAAGCTGTAATCTTTAAGTACCACTGAGGAATTTCACGAAGCTCAACCTTGTGACCGCATCTCCAGCAACAGCCGTCTTCTACCTGCTCATTTGCAAGAACAGTGTGGTCAACAGGACACCAGTTAACAGTTGAAACCTTCTTGTAAACAAGACCTTTCTTGAAAAGCTCAGCAAAGAACTTCTGTTCCCACTTGAAGTATTCAGGTCTGCAAGTTGCAATTTCTCTTGCCCAGTCGTATGAAAGACCTAATGACTTGAGCTGCTGTTTCATGTAACTGATGTTTGAATAGGTCCATTCACCTGGCTGCTTGTTATTCTTGATGGCAGCATTTTCTGCAGGCATACCGAAAGCATCCCAACCGATAGGTGCAAGAACGTTCTTTCCTAATAGACGGTTATATCTTGCGATAACGTCGCCGATAGTGTAGTTACGAACGTGACCCATATGTAATCTTCCAGATGGATATGGGAACATTACAAGGCAGTAATACTTTTCTTTTGTCTTGTCTTCTGTTGCATGGAAAGTCTGATTATCTTCCCAGTACTTCTGTACAGCAGGCTCGATTTCCTGCGGATTGTATGCAACTTTAATAGCTGACATCGATTAGCTCCAAAAAATAGTGATTTATAAATTTACAATAATCATAATATTTTGCCACAAAATCATGTTTAAAGGCTATTTTTCAGTGAAAAAAAATACAATATATCCTGAGAACAGATGAAATAATAATCAGCTTTGGTGCAGCTTGTTGTTAAAGAATTTTCTGATTCATGATTTTTCGTATGGTTCAATATTTGTTCGCTTTATACTATTTCATTTTTTGAAGTTCATATTTTTTGACTTTTCTCTTGAAAAAACGCAAATTTTTCGCATCTAAATTCGTCAAAATTCGTACCTTCTGATATAATAAGTAATAGTGAATCTACATGGAGTTCTATATGTTACTTGATGAAGTAAAAGCTACTCTTGCAATTGAAAATCTTAATCTTTCTTCTGAGCAGGAAAAATTATTAAAAGATTATGCTGACGGCGTTATTTCATTTGAAGAGCTTAAGTCTTTAATCTTCAAACTTCTAAAAGAGAATAAGGCTGCCTGAATTTTGGAAGCATCTACCTTTGATGAAGTATACTGTTACAAAAACAGTGAAATTCTAAAAAATAATTTCAATGAAACCGATCCCCAAATACTTTCCCAGTATGAAAGGATGTTTACCGGTGCAAGACTTGTCGATCTTATCAAAAAACCTATAAAAGGTAATTTCGATCTGAATCATCTCAAGAAAATTCATCATTATATCTTTCAGGATGTTTATCCTTGGGCAGGCGAGTTGCGCAGAGTAAACATTTCAAAAGAGATTCTTTTTTGCGATGTGAATTACATTCAACCGGAAATTGAAAAGATTTTTGAAAAATTAAAATCAGAAAATTACTTAAGAGATCTTCGACAGGATCAGGTGTATAAAAGAGCTGCCTACTATCTTGGCGAAATTAATGCTATCCATCCTTTCAGAGAGGGTAACGGTAGAGCTCAGCGAGAGTTTATAAGAGAGCTTCTTATACCTCTTGGACTGTATGTTGATTACTCATTATGTTCACCAGAAATGATGCTACATGCATCGATAGAATCCTTTGCAGGTGATTATCACCTCATGGAGGATCTGTTTTTTAAATGCATTAAAACAATAAAACAATAAAACAATAAAATGACAAATTCTACAATTCTTCCAGATTTTAAACTTCAGCAGGGTACTTTCTTCGTTCAGGTCTGGGGCTGCCAGATGAATGTATATGATGGAGATAGAATAAGAGAGCTTTTAACTTCTGCTGGTTTTGTTGAAACTGATGCTGTTGAAAATGCTTCTATCGTAGTATTAGTAACATGTGCCGTAAGAGCCAAGGCTGAAGACAAGGTCTTCAATCAGATTGCTGCATGGCGTCATCAGCAGAAAATCTCGAAGAATACGGTAATAGCTCTTGGTGGCTGTGTAGGTTCAGAACTTGCTGAGGAAATCTTAAAACTTGATAAGAGTGTAAATGTAATCTTCGGACCAAGAACAATTCATCGTCTGCCATCACTTATCAGTGCATATATTCAGACTCATGAACCTCAGGTTGATGTAAATGCTGATGCAATTGACAAGTTTGACTACTTCCCAACATCTCATGCAGAAGGTCCTAGCGCCTTTGTTACAATCATGGAAGGCTGTTCAAACAAGTGTACCTACTGTATTGTTCCTTATACAAGAGGCGATGAGCAGTCAAGACCTGTACAGGATATTATCGACGAGTGCGTAAACTTCATCTCAAACGGAGCTATTGAAATCCATCTTTTAGGACAGAATGTAAATTCATATCATGGTGTTATGAATGATGGAACAGTATGCAATTTTTCAACTCTGCTTTACGAGATTGCAGCAATTCCTGGCTTAAAGAGACTTCGCTTTACAACATCAAATCCTATGGATTTTACAGACGATATCATTGACGCTGTTAAGAATCTGAGCGTGATATCAGATCAGATCCATGTTCCAATTCAGGCTGGCTCTGACAGAATTCTATCTTTAATGCATCGTCGCTATACTGCAAAAGAATATATTGAACTTACAGAAAAATTAAGAGCTGCAAGACCAACAGTTCATATTTCTTCAGACTTTATTGTTGGTTTCCCTGGTGAAACAGAAGAAGACTTTGAAAAAACAATGGAAGTTGTAGAAAAGGTCAAGTTTGACCTAAGCTTCTCATTTGTATACTCAAAAAGACAGGGAACTCCTGCAGCTTTAATGGAAGATAAGGTTACAAAAGAAGAGAAGTTCAACCGTCTTTATAAACTCCAAAACAGACTAGAAGAGCTTGCCCTTTCATATACACAGCAGTTTGTAGGAACTGTTCAGGAGTGTATTGTTGAAGGCATCTCAAGAAAAGACGAAAGTGAACTTAAATCAAGAGCATCATCTGGAAGAATCGTTGTATTTAAAGGTTCTGAAGATCTAATTGGAAAAATGGTTAAGGTAAAGATAACCAGTACTCATGCTCATACATTAAAAGGCGAACTTATAAATGACTAAAATAGTTGAAGAGGAATTTCTGCTAGAACCATCAGATAGCAACAGAATGGCATATCTTGTTGGCCCTGAGGATGAGAATTTCAAACAGATTGAAAAGCGTCTTGGTGTAAAAATAACCTATGTTAACTGTACTGTTCACTTAAAGGGTGAAAAGGGCAGCGTACTGCGAGCAAAGAAACTGATAAAGAGTCTTTATATTGATACAGCTCCGTTAAAGGGGGCAAAAACTCCATCAGAGGTTACACCTGATATGGTGCATCTTGCTATTACAGAATTTTCTCATATAGAGCAAGATGATCATGACTATCAGACAGACGAGAGTCGTGGCTCAGTTGGAAGTCTTTATCATCAGGCTAATAATTTTAAGACAAAACGCGGTTTTGTTAAGGCAAGAACATCAAATCAGGGTTCATACATAAGCCAGATAGTATCTCATGATGTGACATTCGGTATTGGTCCTGCAGGTACCGGTAAAACATATCTTGCAGTGGCTGCAGCTGTTGATGCTCTTGAAAGAAACGAGGTTCGAAGAATAATTCTGACAAGACCTGCTGTTGAAGCCGGTGAAAAATTAGGTTTTCTTCCAGGTGATCTGTCTCAGAAAGTAGATCCATATTTACGACCACTTTATGATGCCCTTTTTGAAATGCTTGGATTTGAAAAGGTAGAAAAGCTAATAGAAAAGCAGATCATTGAAATTGCACCTTTAGCATATATGAGAGGTCGTACTCTCAATGATTCTTTTATCATTCTTGATGAAGCTCAGAATACTACTGTTGAACAGATGAAAATGTTCTTAACCCGTATCGGTTTCAACTCAAAAGCTGTAATTACCGGTGATCCAAGCCAGATTGACCTTCCAAGAAGTATTAAATCAGGTTTAAAGCAGGCAATAGAAGTTCTTAAAAGCGTTGATGTTATCGGCTTTACATTCTTTGATCCTGCAGATGTTGTAAGACATCCTGTTGTTGCTGCAATTGTTAATGCATATGATGCCTTTGATAAGGAGCAGGCAAGAATCAAACAGGAAAAAATAAATGCTTTATCTTTAGAGGCTTCAAATGGAGATTAGTATAGATCTACAGATAGCAACGGATGAGAAACTTGAAGATTATCCATCCATTGAAAAAATTGAGCTATGGGCAAGAACAGCACTTAGTGTTGCAGGCAGAAAAGCTGATAGCGAAATAACCGTAAGAATGGTAAACAGCGATGAAATTCATGAGCTCAACAATACATATCGTCATGTTGACAGACCAACAAATATTCTTTCATTTCCTTTTGAACTTCCAGAAGGTATCGATGATATGCCTTTGCTAGGCGATCTTGTAATCTGTAAAGAAGTATTAGAAAGAGAGTGTGTTGAGCAGCATAAGACTTTAGAAGAGCATTTTTGTCATCTAATTATTCATGGCTGTCTTCATTTATTAGGATTTGATCATATAGAGGATGATGAAGCCGATGAGATGGAATCTCTTGAGGTAGTTGCCTTAAAAGAGCTTGGCTTTAAAGATCCGTATATAGAAATAGAGGAATAAGAAAAAATGACTGAAATTCATGATGAGGAGCATTCCTCGTTTCTTTCAAGACTTTTTACTAAAAGAGGCGAGCCTTCAAATCAGAATGAATTAGAACAGGTTATTCATGAGGCATCAGAAAATGATGTTATCGATGAAGATACAGAGGACATGATACAGGGTATTTTTGATATAAACAGATTAAGAGTATCTGATGTCATGATCCCAAGTTCAGATATCGTAACAATCAATGCAACAGATTCTTTAGCCGAAACTGCAAAAAAGGTAATTGAATACGGTCATTCAAGATATCCTGTAATTGGTGAGGATAAAGATCATGTTGTAGGTAT
>NZ_JBGVMC010000282.1:0-7468 GCF_045124615.1 Succinivibrio sp. | reverse complement strand
CGCCACTCGTCATAAAAAAAAGCAACCTTTTTTAATGTTACCGTTCGACTTGCATGTATTAGGCCTGCCGCCAGCGTTCAATCTGAGCCATGATCAAACTCTTCGAAAATAAAGATTTTGATTTTTTGTGTTCCTTCAGCTTTCGCTTTCAACACTTCGTTTTTTGTCCCTCTTCCGAGGGCCCACACAGATTGTCCGTACTGATTTTTAAAGATCTTCATTAACGCTTGGTTAATGTTCGTTATCGTTTGTGACAACGGAAATGCATTATAGACTTTTTTTTAAAGCTGTCAAACTTTTTTTTATGATTTTTATAAAAATTTTTTTTAAAGGCTTATTTAAGCTTATTTGACAGATACTTTTATAACAACCTTTACCACTTCCTCGCTGTTCTTATATAAAACTCTTGGCTGATGAGCCTCCTCTGGGGGAACAACAACAAGATCACCTGGTCTTAAGGTAACCTGCGTATATACATTAGGCATATTGTAAAAATACAGATCATCGTTTGGATATGATTCAGTTAATGTGCAGTCCTCAACATATGCCTGACCAAAACTTTCATAGCCTTTTGCAATATACTGAATGTCAATATAATCCTTGTGTGACTCAAATTTTGCATCTTCAAATTTTATTGACTGATAGCGCTGTACAATTGCAAATACACCATCTGTAATGTCATATCTGCCATCTTCCATATTCACTGGATCATTATTGGAAAGCCAGTTGTATGCTTTTTCAAATTTTTCTGACAGGTAATTGTATTTTGTTACTAGTTTTAATGAAGTTGCTAACATAAAAGCTCCTATAAGCTATAGCTCATATATTTGATTCCATCAAGAGAATATAAAGAGATATCCTCCTCACTCATTATAGCAAAGCCCGCTTTACTACCACCTTTAGGCAATGTAATGGAACCTGGATTAATATTTACAACGCCAGAATCTTTAAAGAATATTCCTGAAACATGTGTATGACCTGATAGGACAATATCATTGTGTTTCAAGCCTATTTTCTCAATCTGTTCTAGAGTTTCTATCTTATGCAGATGACCGTGTGTCAAAAATACCTTTCTTACTCCTGATACTGTATTTAAAAGAACATATCCGTAAGAAGCGTTGCATGGGAAGGAAAACACCATAGAATCAACTTCACTGTCACAGTTTCCTCTTACAGAGATAATCCTATCTTTATACTGATTGAGAATTTCTCCAACTGACATCGGATCATAGCTTTGTGGGACTTTGTTACGAGGGCCGTGATTTAAAAGATCACCTAAAAGAATAATATAGTCGCATTTCATGGATTCAAAAAATAAAAGAGCTTTTTTCAACTCCTCACATCCACCATGAACATCAGAAATCACTAAATACTTCATTTGCTTTTCCTTATCTATTCAGGTCAATTATATACAAAATCAGCTTTTTAGAATGTTTGAAAAAAAATATAAATCAGAATTTTTTTGTTTAAAATCTGAGATAAATAACAATTCCGTAAACGTTTGTATTCTATATTATAATTATAGATATAACAAACAAGGATGTATTATGTCAGATATTAACTCTTTAATTTTACAAGGAAAATGCTCTCTTGGCATTGAATTTGGTTCTACAAGAATCAAAGCAGTTTTAATTGACCCTACAAATTTTGCACCAGTCGCTCAAGGCTCCCATGAATGGGAAAACAGACTTGAAAACGGTCTGTGGACATATCATATTGACGATATCTGGGGAGGCTTACAGCACTGCTACAGTGAGCTTGTAAAAGATGTAAAGGAAAAATATAAAGCAGATCTCAAAGCTGTTGCATCTCTAGGTATTTCAGCTATGATGCACGGTTATATGGCTTTTGATAAGGATGATAACCATCTGGCACAGTTTAGGACATGGAGAAATTCTAATACAACAAAAGCCGCTGAGCTCTTAACCGATACTTTCCAGTTTAATATTCCTGAAAGATGGTCTATTTCCCATCTTTATCAATGTATCCTTGATAAGGAAGAACATGTAAAAAATGTCGCTTTCTTCACCACTCTTGCAGGTTATGTTCACTATAAACTCACAGGTCAGAAAGTTCTTGGCATCGGTGATGCAGCAGGTATGTTCCCAATAGATTCTTATACTAAGAACTACAATGAGAAATATCTAATGCAGTTTAATGAAATTCTTGCAAAAGAGAATATGCCATATAAACTTGAAGAACTGCTACCAAAGGTATTATGTGCTGGCGATAATGCAGGTACTTTGACAGAACAGGGAGCAAAACTGCTCGATCCTACAGGCAATTTACAGCCAGGCTGTATTTTATGTCCACCAGAGGGTGATGCTGGAACTGGTATGGTTGCAACGAACAGTGTTGCTGTACGCACTGGCAATGTGTCAGCAGGAACATCAATCTTTGCAATGGTTGTTCTTGAAAAGGCATTATCAAAGCTTCACAGAGAAATTGATAATGTGACAACTCCAGATGGTATGCAAGTTGCTATGGTTCATGCAAACAACTGCACATCTGATCTTAATGCATGGGTCGGATTATTTGCTGATTTCTTAAAGGTTGCAAACATAAAGATGGATATGAACACCCTGTTCAAAACTCTTTATGAGGAAGCTTTAAACAACGGAGCTAAAGACTGCGACGGTATCATCAGCTATGGTTATTTCTCTGGAGAGAATATAACATCTGTTCCTGAAGGAAGACCTCTTCTTGCAAGAATGCCAAATTCAAACTTCAATATCGCAAACCTGTTTAGAGCTAATCTGTACACATCTTTAGGTGCAATCAAGCTTGGTATGAATATCCTAAAATCAGAGCAGGTTAAAATCGATAAACTACTAGGTCATGGAGGTCTTTTCAAAACTCCAAGAGTAGGTCAGTCAATTATGGCAGATGCACTTAATACACCTGTATGGGTTATGACTACAGCAGGAGAAGGCGGTGCATGGGGTATTGCAGTTCTTGCAGCATACAGTGTTCAAAACACAAAGAATGAATCCCTATCAGAATTCCTTGATAACAACGTGTTCAAGGATGCTGTAGGAGAAAAGATTGATCCTGATAAGGCAGGTTCTGATGGATTTGATAAATTCCTCGAAAGATATGTTCTCTGTCTTGGAATTGAAAAGCAGGCTGTATCTTGTCTTAAAAGATAAAATTTAAAATGACAAAGGAGCCAAATTTGGCTCCTTTAGTTAATGAGGAAGTTTAAAACTTCCTCTTTTTGTATCGTACTACTCTATTGAGGCTTTGATTTCTGCTACAGCTTCATCTAAAGCATCTTTTGCAGTTGCTTTCTTAGAAAGAACCTTTCCAATAGCCTTATCCATTGGGCCCCATACGTTACCCATCTCAGGAATTGATGGCATTGGCTCGGCATTCTGAGCCTGAACTGCAATAGCATTTGCAAAATCGTCATTCTCAATTAAAGGATTCTTGAAAACAGCCTTTAAAGGAGGAAGCTCCTGAATCTGCTCATATCTGTTAAGAGCATATTTTTCCTGATTAATAAAGCGCAGGAATTTTTCTGCAAGATCTCTATCATTACATGATTTTGAAACTACATATCCTCTAAATCCTAAGAATGGGCACATGTAATTTCCGTTTGGAAGCTTTGGAAGTGGAGATACTCCATAATTGATACCAGATTTTGCATAGCCGTTAAACTCCCATGGACCAGTGATAACAGCAGCAGCCTTACCTGATGTAAACAGACTATTGATGTGACCGAAACCATCAGGACCTAAAACAGAAACTGGCACAACATTCTGAACAAATTTGTTAAGATACTCAAGTCCTTTGATGGCACCTGCGTTGTTCAGACCGATATCATGAGTATTGTAGTTTCCAGCACCATCCTGGCCGAAAACATAACCACCATTTCCTCTGATGAAACCGTAAATGAAGTACATAAAGTCCCACTTACCAATTACACCCCACTTACCTTCAATTTTTTTAGCAGCGGAAAAATTGTAATAGTCTTCCATTGTTTCCAGAGGATATTTGAGTAGATCCTGATTATAGAAAACAACCATAGTTTCAACTGATCGAGGGCATGCATATATCTGTCCGTTATATGTAAACGCATCGATTGACTTATCAAGATATAGCGAAGAATCTGAACTCATGAAGCGAAGTGGCTGAATCAGACCTTTTTGAGCAGAACTTCCAAGACGATCTGCAGGAAGCATTAAAATATCAGGAAGATTTTTAGTGCCACTGTTTAACATTTTCTCATATTCATTTACATGAGAAACGTAATCACTGTTAGTGACACGAACAGTACAGTTGTATTCTTTCTGGAAATCTTCAACAGCTTTTGCAATGCCATTGTCTTTATTTAAATCTTCCCAGACTACAAGCTCTTTTGCATTTACACCAGTACCTGCAAAAAGAACAACACCTGAAACTAAAAGCAGTTTTGACAACAGATTCATAGCGCCTTCCTTATGTTGTTACAATTTAAAATTCACCCTCTGAAACTGAATCAAATTTCTTATGTGCATTCATAAGAATATATTCTTCAGTCAAATCAGTTTCGTATAATTCTTTTAATGCTTGATCCATAAATTCCCATATATATACCATCTTTGAGGATGATGGCATATTCACAGAATTAACTGTCTGTACAGCAATTGCATTTACTAAGATATCGTCTGAAAGATTTGAACTCTTTAATACTGATACAATAGGTGGTATTTCTTTTGTTATCAGATAACGATTTTCAGCAACCTCTGTTGAATTCAGATATCGCAAAAGATTCTCACACAACTGAATATTCTGTGAAGACTTTAGAATTGACCATCCTTTCACACTTAAAAATGGAGTGAGTGCATTACCGTTTGTCATATCTGGAAGTGATGCAATACCAAAATCAATTCCTGATTTCATGTATTTTGAAAGATTCCAAGGACCATCAATAACAGCATCGGCCTTTTCTGAAACAAATAAGTTGAATAACTCATCGAAAGCATCTTGAGGATCTGATGGAAGTGCAGGAAGAATCCCATCACCGTGTATTTTTCTTAAATATTTAAAAGAATTAACCGCACCTTCATTATCAAGGCCATATTCTTCATAATCCTTTATAGCATCGTTATGGTTTTTAAATACATATGCACCATTTGCAGCCATTAAAGGGAATATTGAATAGAACTGAGAATAATTGAATATGAGACCATATCTACCTTCTGCCTTTCTTTTTAAAGAAAGTTCATGATAATCAGCACAGGATTCTAAAGGCATTTTAAGATATTTTTTATTGTAGTATACAACCAGTGTCTCTATTGCCTTTGGAACACTATAGCAATTACCATCAAATGAGATAGCACTTATTGCATTGCTCAGATAGTTAGGAGCATCTACCTGCATGAACTGGATAGGTGCAATTAAATCAAGTTTATGGGCTTCAGCAACACCATCTGATGGAAGGAGAATAATATCAGGTTTTGTGGCATTAGGTGGCAATGCTAAAAATCGTCTTACCTGATTGTGCAAACCAACGGGCTCAAAAATAACATCACAATTGTACATTTCCTCAAAAGGCTTTACGCTATCATTTAGAAAGTCAACTCTCTGAGGATCATCCCAAACTCTAAGGACTGTTCTCTCCTGCGAATAAACTACCGAAGACATCAATAGAGCTGTTAGATAACATACAATCTTGCTTTTCATTAGCTATTTTCTGAACCCCAATTAGTAGTGTTGTTACTGCATTCCAGCTCTGAAAGCCTCAATCTGGTAATTTATGTGCTCTGTAGCTGTCTTTAAACCATCCTTAACACTCTGTCGTCCTGTGATGATAGAGTCAAAAGCAGCATCAATAGGGCCCCAAACCTCAGACATTTCAGGAACTGAAGGCATTGGAACCGCTCTACTTGCCTGAACTGCAATAGCATTTGCAAATTCATCATTTGTAATAACAGGATCAGCCATTACTGCTTTTACAGGAGGGATTTCTCTTGTTTCCTGGTATCTTATCTTTGCGTATTTTGGCTGATTTATATAATGTAAGAATTCTTCAGCAAGATCATGATTCTTTGCCCATGCAGAGATAACATATCCTTTAACACCCAGGAATGAAGACATAGGCTTTCCGTTTGGTAGAATCGGCAAAGGAGCAACACCAAAGTTAATCTTTGAATTTGAGTAAGGCTCAAGTGCCCATGGACCGTTAATTACAGCTGCAGCGTTGCCTTCTGTAAACAACCTGTCTACATTAGCAATTCCATTCTTGCCCCTAAGGTCTGGAGGAAAACAACCTGATGCAAAGAAGCTCTTTATAAACTCCACACCTTCTACGGCACCATCATTTGATAAACCAACATCGTTAGCATCAATGTTGCCATCTGGATCAGAACCAAACACATATGCGCCAAATGGCTGTATCGCACCATATGCGTAGTAAAAAGAATCCCATTTTGCCAACAAACCATATTTTCCATTATTCTCTGAAACAAGTTTCTTAGAATAATCAAAATAGTCTTCAAAAGTCAGCAAAGAATGCTTGAGGTAATCTTTGTTGTAGAACATTACAAGAGTTTCAACAACTTTAGGTACTGCATAGATTTCGCCGTTCTGTGAAAAAGCAGAAACAGCTGAGCGTATATATCTATCCTGCTCTTCTTGCATAAATTTGATAGGAGTAATCAATCCTTGCATTACGCCTGATCCCATTTTATCAGCAGGGATTAAGAAAACATCTGGACCATTACCAGTAGGGCCTTCTAATCTCATTTTATCTGTCTGAGTCAGAAAGTTTACTTCTTCTACAGTAACAGTACAGTCAAAATCCTTTTCAAAGTCAGCTACAGCCTGACTTGTACCCATGGACTTCTTGTCGTCCTCCCAAACTTTCAAATGACACTTCTCTGCTGATAGTGCCTGAGTGGTAATAAGAGATGACATTAGGAATAATGCTATTTTTGTAATTTTTTTCATTTTATCCCCGCTGTAGGAACCATTAATTTGAATTGTGCAATAAGATTATTTTTTATTAAGCAGCTAGCTTATAAAGCCTATTAAATTAAAATACCTATACATATTATATCTTTAGTAATTACATGATTATCAATATCAATTTACAAATTTTGGTTGTTAGATCCCCTTTTATTGTTAATTATCAGATCACGGTTAACAAAAAAATCGAGAATTTTCATTAAAAACGTCGTAATTTTATGTTTCTTCCAATAATATGCGAAATCGTTGCTCTTGTTAAAAAGTTAATTATTTGTTTTTTAAACTCTTATTTTTTATCAGTTTATATTGATCTACTCTTCTAGGCCGCTAGTGTTCTAGCAGGTTTAATGTCAGCTCAGGCATTCGCATCAGGCGATGGTGCTCTATATAGAGGTGATGCTTCTTACTTCCGTACTGGTGTTGCTAATAAGAATATGGGTGGCGACGAGAATAAAGTTGGTCGTTTAGGTAATCAGACAGATACATATTTAGAATTAGCTCCTAACTTTACTTTAGC
>NZ_JBGVMC010000281.1:0-4713 GCF_045124615.1 Succinivibrio sp. | reverse complement strand
TCTTTAAACACGGTTAAGAGTCTGCTTGCTGAAGCTTTGTCTCTCTATCAGAGTAAAGCTTTTTACAGAGAATTAAAAAAGTCTCTGCCTGAGGATTTGGATAAGCTTTTAACAGAGCTTAAAGTCAAAGACATCATCCTTATTGATGGTACTGAAATTGACCTTTCCTATTCATGTGCTGATAACTTCAGCTGCAAGGGGAAAGGCAGATTAAGACTTGATGGCAAACCTCCAAGGCCAGGTTTAAAGCTGCATGTTGCTTTCTCAGTGATTAAGCATACCTTTGAGTACATTGAAATTACTGAAGCTGTAGGCTCTGAACGCGACTGCGTACATCCTGAGCGATTTAATAACTGCCTCATCATCGCAGACAGAGGTTATGTTAATGAAGAGCTTGAAAAGCGTATTGCTGACAGTGGAAACCTCTTTTTAATCAGAGGTAAATCCAATACCGCAGGCTCCATCACAAAAGCAGTATCTGATGAGTTTGCAGAGATTAAAGAGTTTAAAGGGCTTAAAGTAAATCAGCTTCCTTTGGATGCCAATGCTGATTTACAGGTTGAATCAGCTCGTGGACACTCAATCAGAGTGATAGTAAGACATCATAAACACAATGATGACTCATGCTCTATTATCAGAACCAATATACCAGGAGACAGACTGTGTGCAAAGCAGATTTACCTGCTCTATCGTTTAAGATGGACTATTGAACTATTCAATAAAGCCAATAAACAGAGCTCCTGCCTTCAGAGCATAAACTCAGCAGATAAAAATATCATTCTGATATTTCTGCTGCTGTCTGTGCTGGTATCTGTCATCAAAACTTATTGCGGCCATAAAGCCAGATTTGAAAACAACCTTAAATGGCTTTCGATGCTGAAACTGCATAAGCGCAATGCTGTATTTAAAAAGCTTTATGAAGCTTTACTCAGCAAAGGATTATCTACTGTATATCAAATTTTTAAAGAGCTTCTCGATGACATAGCACTGAACGCTAAGCGTTCAATGCCATCTAATCGAGATCGAGTTGAATTAAAAGATCTGCCATTGTTAATCTGGCAGATCGCTAACCACCCAAGACCTGATAGAAAAATCGCTTAAGGTCTTAGGTATGATTTAAAACTTCATGATCCCGATGATTTCTTCTCTTTATTGGTACATACAGGTTACTTAACAGCTGTTGGTAATCCTTCAAAGAATAACTACATTGTAAAAATACCAAATGAAGAAATTCTAAATTGCTTTGAGTCTAATATCAAGAAAGTCTTTGATGACAATTTAACTCTAGGTCCTGATAAAAAGGCTGAAAAGTTGGCTACAGGATTTTTAGAAGGAAACACATCAAGTGTTACTGCTATTCTTAACTCATTGTTGACTTCATATGTCTCTATCAGAGATTTAGCCACAAAATCAAAACCAGAGAACTTCTATCATGGCTTTATGCCTGGAATATTTACCGTTTCAGAAAAATGGGTAAAAGAATATAAATCCAATTTTGAAGCTGGCAATGGATATGCGGATATTTCTTTTAGAAATTCAGATAAGACCAAAGTTGCTATTTTGGAACTTAAGAGTTCACCTAGCGAAAAAGATATGAAAGTAGTTGCTCAAAAAGCGCTCTTGCAAATTGAAGAAAAACAATATGCAAAAGATTTTTTAGAATTGCCAACAGTTCATTCAATTGAAACTTATGGAATTGCTTTTTTCAATAAACAATGCTACATCGTTTCTAAAAAGATTTTATAGAGAATAAAAAGAGGCTGCAATTTAGGCTTAAGCTCGTAAATTACAGCTATCTGTTATTCTTTACATGAATTGCTATCAAAGAAATTTACAAGTTTCACTTCTGGACTGTAAATTTCACCATTTAGGTACATATCTACAATCTTGTCTTTGTAGAAATCATAGATAAGATGAAGATGAGAAACAGTCCAATCCTCTGAAATCCATAATTTTCCATTTCTGCTCTGTTTAACAGTCTTTAAAGCAGATCCGTCTTTTATTGATTTTAATATCAAACATAAGTCGCTACAAAGTTTTACGATAGCTTTATTTGCAACATCATGCATTCTATCCCCATACTCTAGAGTAGGAACACATTGATGAAGAATATCTCCACCATCCAATCTTTTTGTTAATCTATGAACTGTCATTCCTGCCCAGTTAGGTCTTAAAAGGTAAAACGGCCAGAACATTGTTATGCAACCTTTAAATTCAGGTGATAATCCACCATGAATGTTAAATGCATTATTTTGAAAGTTATCTATTATTTCATCCGAAATTTTGTGTACACCATAAGTAAGCAGTACATCAGCTTTATCTTGATTAAAAAACTCAAGAGTTTTTTCAGAGTTAAGTTCATCCTTTGAAACTTCTAACACAGGAACTTTGCTCTTGAAAAAATCTAGTGGAATATCTTTAAAGAACTTATTTTCAGATTCATCTCTGATTTTAAAGTGTTTTATAAACAGAGCTTTATCTTCTTGACTCCAATTTGGATCTGGACTTGGAATAAAGGCTTCTCTTTTTTCAACTACCAGAGATTTCAGTAGACCATTTTTGTATAGCTCATTTGCTATATATAGGTGCCTTGGATGAGATCCACACATAAATGAAACTAAAACAGTCATAAATCCTCTTCTATAAGACCTTTTGTCAATAAAATATTGGTTATAATTTTGATTTCTTCTTGACCGCAATGGAGTTTCTTTTTCATTTCTTCTAATGAAACGCTTCCGTCTGCAAGATTAAGGTAATTCATTACCTTAGCCACAAAATGGTCAATAGAATTCATCTGTTGTTTTAATGAAGCTGCACTATCAGACTCTCGATCTCCATTCGTGTTTAAACTCGGATACAAATCATAGTTACCAAGTTTTACTTCTCCATAAGGATATCGATTTACATAATAAAGCTGTTCTTCTTCAAGTTTTAATAGAGCTTCAAGCTGATCACAGCTTGTAATGAGATTTTCTATACCCATTACATCTTTTGTATCTAGGCTGTTGTGATACTCTCTGTATTCACCATATACAAGTCTTGCTACTTGGCTTACAGGCAGGTTAAAACCAGGTGAACAATACTGTCTTTCATCCGATCCTGAGGATGCATCAAAAGGCTCTATTCTCATTTTTTCCGGAAGATTTTTAATTGATGAGACAAGCTCTCCTTTATCAATTTCTTTTACAAGATTGTCAAAGGGTGCATTTCCCCTTCTAGAAAGCTTGATACGCAATGGATTTTTTCCTCCAAGACAAGTTAGGACAAAACCAGCATGTAAGTTCTTCTTAAGTTCTTCTCCATGATCAGAAAGATATGAAATTGAGCCAATTGTTTCAGGTGTTATTACAAACCTGTAAGTGTATTTACGATCTTTCCAGCTTTTTATTCTGTTGTACAGCATTGCAAGAACAATAGGTCCTGACAACTCATTATTTGCCATTGATGGGTGACACAGATATGAGGATATTAGTATTTCTTTTTTGCTGTGACCTTTTAGGACACATTCGCCAACAACGAGATTACCATCTACAAAAGAAGAATCTATTACAGCATGGTAAGTATCTTCTGGTAAAGAATCCAACTGATCCTGAGACATGCAAAATCCACATCTTGGTTTATAGTAAGAGATTGTATAAGGGATCGCTTCTTTAATTGAAGGAATAGTGTAAATGTGATCTTTTAACTCTGCTAATGAGAAATAATCATTTACCGGAAGAGAATAATTTACTACGTGTAATGTGGAATCTTTGATATCTATTACTCGTTGTCCTTTAGAGTTTTCTATATAAGCTTTGTTAATTACCCACTCTTTAGGAACTTCCCAATTTAGGACTTTTTTGCCTGAAGGATAATAGTTATATGAAAATGGAACATACTCTTTGAGAATATCTAAAGAAGAGCGATAACCTTCTCCCAAAATACTTCTCATAATAGGAAACAATCGATCAAATAGATTCTCTATATTTTCAACATGATCAAGTGTATTTTGCATTTCTTGAACCTTTCTCTTTAGAACACTGCCTATCTAGCAGATTCTACAACTTTATGACACGAATTTCGTTAAGAGGAGAAAACAGTTGTAATATAACGATAGTTTAACATACCTAGGATCTTAAGCTTTTTAGCTTAAAATTCCTTTATGAATTAATGATTAAATATTATTGTTGAATTTATTAATAGTCAAATTAGTAAATTTCAAACAAAGTTCTTTAAAAATTTGATATACAAATCAGTATGATAGCTTATTGAGATTTTTCTAAAAAGAAGGATTTTTGCATCGATTTTGCAGAATTCTGGACTTTTGGATGTTATTAGATATTTTCTTGATTTTTAAGTGATTTAGATAATAAAAAAGGGATTGTCTGTGATATAATAAATGTATTCAAAATCAATTACATAACAGGCAAATCCCATGCAGAAATTATCACTTATTATCACTCCAAAGTCAACCTTTAATGCAACTTCTTTAACATCTGTTATCTCAAAAGAGCATATTGAATCCATTGCACGTCAAGAAGGTGCTCTGATAAGGCGAAGAAAGTTCTCTTTGTCATCGTACCTTATCAATGCAGTTAAAAATATGTGTGCTCCTGTAAAGAAGTCTGAGTTTACTCTCTGTTCTATGCATGAGAGCTATAACAGACTTCATCCAGATAATACTTTAAGTCACAAGTGTATTCATAAGCAGCTGCAGTCTGATGAGTCTTTAAA
>NZ_JBGVMC010000280.1:0-3480 GCF_045124615.1 Succinivibrio sp. | reverse complement strand
AGAGAATTCCTCTGTACCAAATGGCAGTTTTTTGAAATTCTTATCACACATATTCTTTATCCGTATTTAATATCAATACCTAATTCTAATAAAGATTAATGTGCTTGTCTAGAACACATGTAACATAATTATCGGTATTAGAATTCACTTAATATATCATTTATAAATCGTTTTCTTAACTGTTTTAAATGAATATGCTGATTGAAAATGATTGATAAAATCAAGTTAGGAAATATGCAATGAATTGGTGATATTATCCTGTATTTTTGAAGTGATGCGTTTTATTGTTAAATGATCAATGCAATAAATTGAATGTTTGATATAACCAAGGCTTTGATTAAAAAAGAAGGAACAATTCTATTTTTGAACTGTTTTACAAGATCTTAGGTGAGCAAAAAAACAAACCTGAAACAGATGTTTCAGGCTGTAATTTAAATTATCTGCCTTATTATCTGGCACGGAATGTGATACGACCTTTTGTCAGATCGTATGGTGTTAACTGAACGGTAACCTTATCGCCAGTTAAAATTCTGATGTAGTTTTTACGCATCTTGCCAGAAATATGAGCCATAACAATATGACCGTTTTCAAGCTCAACACGGAACATAGTATTTGGAAGGGTCTCAAGGATGGTACCCTGCATTTCAATGCTTTCTTCTTTTGCCATATAAAAGAGTAATACCTGATTTAATTAAACAAAACCGATTATCAAAAAACAGAACAACGTTAATTGAATAATCCGTATAACAAAGTATCATGATGATTTTTGATACTTGCTTTAAGCCTTTTAATTATCCTAAGGCCTAAATTTGCGCATTATTATACAATAAAACAATTTTAATTTACCGATTTTTTTCTTAATCTTGCTTTTTAGAGCATAAATTTGAATATACGATCTTAGTGTAATGTCATTTTGTTTATAAAATTTTATGTTGCATCGATACTATGTTTTTTGCTCTGGATAAAATTGGTCAGCTTTGTTTTTCTACCTGTAAAAAAAGATATAAAAAAACTGTCTTATGCATCATATTTTGTATAGATTTGTAATAATGTTTTGCTCAAACAGAATATTATGGTATCGTTTGCACTAAGTATACAGAATTCATAAAAAAACGGAGTAAGGTATGACCTTGAAAAAAGTAGCAATCACAGGCATGGGTATTGTCTCATCTATTGGTACTGGACTAGATGCTGTTTTAAAAGCATTAAAAGAAGGTAAGTCTGGCATCAAGTTTGCTCAGGAATTTGCACAAAAACAGATGCGCTCTCAGGTTGCAGGTCTGGTTGATCTTGACCTTAAAGATGTTATTGACAGAAGAGTATTCAGATTTATGGGCGAGGCTGCAGGTTATGCATATGTTGCAATGCAAGAAGCAATTAAAAATGCAGGCCTTGAGCAAAGTGACGTAAGCAATGAGAGAACTGGTCTTTTTGTAGGCTCTGGTGGTGGTGATACCTGTGCAATTGTTGAAGCTGCAGATACCTTAAGAGAAAAAGGTATTAAAAGAGTAGGTCCTTATGCTGTACCAAAGGCTATGAGTTCAACTACATCTGCTAATCTTGCAACAGCATTTAAGATTAAAGGTGCATCCTTAACCGTATCATCAGCATGTTCTACCTCAGCTCACTGTATTGCACTTGCCTGTGATGAGATTGCTCTTGGCAGACACGATATTATGTTTGCAGGTGGCGGTGAGTCAGCCCACTGGTCAATTTCTTGTCTTTTTGATGGAATGGGGGCTTTATCTAAAGCTTTTAATGAAACACCTGAAAAAGCATCAAGACCTTATGATTCTGGAAGAGATGGCTTTGTAATCGGCGCTGGTGGTGGTATTTTAGTTCTAGAAGAGCTTGAGCATGCTAAAAAGCGTGGTGCAAATATCATTGCTGTTGTTGAAGGCTACGGTGCTACATCTGATGGTTATGACATGGTAGCTCCATCAGGCGAAGGTGCTTATCGCTGTATGAAACAGGCTCTTGCAACAGCAAATGGTCCTGTTGACTACATCAATACTCATGGTACTGCAACAGTACTTGGTGATATCAAGGAGCTTGAGGCAATAGGTAAGGTATTTACAGACAAGTGTCCTGCAATATCATCAACAAAATCAATGACAGGTCATGCTTTAGGTGCTGCTGGCGTAAATGAGGCTATCTTCTCATTACTGATGATGTCTAATAACTTTATTGCTCCATCAATCAATATTGATACCTTAGATGATGCAGCAAAGGGTTTTGATATCGTTGCAAATACCGCAAGAGATGCAAAACTCAACAGAATTATGTCAAATTCTTTTGGTTTTGGCGGTACAAATGCCTCCCTAATCCTTGCTAAGTACAACTAAAATGGCAAAAGATACATTACGTCTTGATAAGGCTGTATGTCACAATTTTGACCTGACACGCTCTGTAGCTGTCAAACTTATTAGGCAGGGATTGTGTGAGGTTGAAGGTGAAGTTGTAACCGATCCTTCTTTAAAAATTGCATCAAATGCAGCCATCAGTCTTGATGGTTGTCAGATGAGTGCAGATGAGGGCTTTAAAAAGCAGATATACATGCTCAACAAGCCTGATGGTTATGTCTGTGCTGACAGAGATAATAACAATCCTGTTGTTATAAATATCTTTTCAGATATTCCAAAGTTTACAAAGATGCATTGTGTAGGTCGACTCGATATTGATACAACAGGTCTGCTTCTTGTAACAGATGATGGTGATCTTAATCATCAGGTGACATCACCAAAATATCTTGTAACAAAGACATATCTTGCTACAACAAAAGATAAAATCACTCAAAAAGATATCGCTCTTTTTGCAAAGGGACTTAAACATCCTGAGGAAAAAAGCAGATATAAAGAGGCTCTTCTTGAAATTGTTTCTGATAATGTTGCTTTAGTCACTGTTACAGAAGGTCGTTTCCATGAAGTGAAAAGACTTTTTGAATGCGTAGACAATGAAGTAATTGAGCTTAAAAGACTTTATATCGGATCATTATCTCTTGATGAAGATCTCAATGAAGGTGAGTACAGATTGATCAATGATAGTGAAATTGAAAAATTGTTTGAACCTTATAAAGCTTATTCAGATGCCTTTTTGAAAAAGTAGAGCTGAATTTTTAAAGTTAAATATTACATCAAAAGAGAATATGAATATCAGACATATTCTCTTTTTTTTATTTTCTCAAAATAATGACTTTTTCCTAAATAAATCCATATTGTCTGTGATTTAAAATATATATATTTATTTCTAGACATTAAAATTTAATATATATAAAATATAGAGCCTTAAAAATAATATGGATAATAATTATGAAAAATAAAAAATATAATCCCCTGCCATTTGGCGTAAGTGAATTCTCTAGAATTAGAAAAAACAATTGCTACTTTATTGATAAATCATCTTACATTAAGAAGGTTTTTGAATACTCATCTTCATTTATTCTTTTTGCAAGACCAAGAGGTTTTGGTAAAACTCTTTTAA
>NZ_JBGVMC010000279.1:0-1979 GCF_045124615.1 Succinivibrio sp. | reverse complement strand
GATTGTACTGTGTGGATGTAAAGGATCTCCCATCAGCAAGAGGTCAGGGTGAACCACTATCTGCAAAGGCAAATCTTCAGGCTGGAGAAAATGCTGTTCATGTTGTAATTCCAAAGAAGGATTCTTCTTATCTGATAGCTTCAGACAAAGGTTATGGCTTTATAACATCAGGTGAGAATCTTCAGACAAGAAACAAGGCAGGTAAGGCTTTAATCAGCATTGATGAAGATGCAAACATGCTAAATCCAATTGAGATCACTGATAAGGAAAATGATCTGATTGCTGTTGCAAGCCAGTCTGGAAGACTTTTAATTTACAAGTTATCTGAATTACCTTCTCTAAATTCAGGTAAGGGTAACAAGTTAATCGGAATTTCAGGCGCTAAGCTTGCTATTGGATCTGATGGTATTGCATCAATTGCAATATTAAAACAGGATGCAGCACTTATTATTCATTGTGGTAAACGTTTCTTGAATCTGTCATCAAGTGAAATTGCTGAAAGAATAAGTTCTCGTTCTAAGAGCGGTGATCTGCTTCCAAGAGGCTTCCAGAAGATTGATTCTCTTGAAGTCGTACTTCCAAAGAATGGTGAAGAAATAAAGCTTGAAGAAATGGAGTTTGTGCTTGAATAAGTAGAAACTTAATGAAGATAAAGAGGACAGTAAACAAAATCTACTGTCCTTTTTTTGTTTAGAATACCATCCAGTACTGGCCGAATATCATTAAGAATATTCTATCAAGGCCAAAAATAACTAGCATCAGAATCATAAGAGAGATATCTATCATTCCGATTGGTGGAATAATCTTTTGGATAGGGGATACTAGGGGATTTGTTATCTGTGAGAAATAATAACTCCACTCCCTTGTTGATGGTAACCATGATGTCAGTGCCTGAGCTAACAGCAAGAATAAAACCATATAGCCAAAGCTTTTGATAGTGCAGATAGTCCCTAAGTATAAAGTTACCCAAAGTCCCTGTGATGCTGGTATGTTTGGTAGAAATGTGAATACTACCAGAGCACAACCAAAAAGAGCGATTACAAAAGCAACAAGGACACCGGTAAAATAGAAACCACCAATACTCTTGTTTCTGAATGGAATTACTCTTATAAGAGGCTCAGTCAGTCTGACTACAGCCTGAGTAACCTTATGGTAATAGTCAACAGATGAAGACTGCATGAGAGCGCGTAGTTCAAATAGAATTACAACAGCCTCAATCACCATAAAAACGAAATATAGTGTATTCAAACTATTTCCTCTTAAAACATTGATTCAAATTCATAGGTTCTATCAAGACTTGCATTGATAGTGTTTTCCATGATCTTTTCAAAATTACCTTCAGTCATTTTGCAAAGACCTGCAAAGGTGGTACCACCCTTAGATGTAACTGCCTCTCTTAATGAAGCAATTGTTGCATCCTGATTTTGAATAACCATTGATGCAGAGCCAAAAACGGTCTGCTCAACCATTTTTCTTGCATCTTCTGCCTTAATGCCGTGACGTACAGCCTCTGCAACAAGTGATTCCATGAAACGATAAACGAATGCTGGACCACAGCCACATACAGCACCAATAACATTAAGATTGTTCTCGTCACCTTCAATGCACTGACCCATATTTGACAGATACTGTTTTACAGTTGCCTTATCATCGTCGCTTACAGCACTGTCATATGCAACAGCAATAGTACCTAAACCTATTTTGCAAGGTGTATTTGGCATGATACGGATGATTCTGTTTGTGCCAAGCTTGCTGCTTATAGATGATAATTTGAAACCTGCTGCCATTGAAACAAAAAGCTTGTTTTTTAGTTCATCTTTAATTGTGGCAAGCTGCTCTAGAACAGATGTTAATATCTGTGGTTTTACACCAAGAAAAATGATGTCAGCTCTCTTTGCTGCTTCAATATTATCAGAGGTAATTACAGAGCCTTGTGCTTTGAATTTTTCAAGCTTTTCAAGATGAGGTCCGCTTACAGT
>NZ_JBGVMC010000278.1:0-1981 GCF_045124615.1 Succinivibrio sp. | reverse complement strand
GTGAATACACAGTTAACTCTTGAGCGATCATTTGCTGCAATCTTGCTGATATAGAAATCAGAACTATCAATGTAATCATAAAGCATTTTTGATTTTTTGATATTTCTTCTTTCTAATTCTTCAACACCGCCCAAATTTTTTATCCATTTAAAGTTCAGGTATGCCATATACCATGCGAATGTACATGGTGTGTTGTACATAGAATCAAACTTGGATAAAACACTCCAATCAAGAATTGATGGGCAGTACTTACGAGCCTTGCCTAATAGATCTTCACGTACAATGGTAATTGTCATACCTGATGGACCAACATTCTTCTGAAGGCCGAAAATGATAGCACCAAACTTAGATACGTCAATTGGTCTTGTCATAATATCAGATGACATATCAGCAATTAAAGGAACACCTTTTGTGTCTGGTAAAGTAAATGATTCTATACCGTTTACAGTCTCATTTAAGCAAATGTAGCAGTACTCAGAATTCTCAGATACAGTCATCTTTGAATAGTCAACGTGCCAGACACCGCTCTCATCCTGATATGAGCATTCATGAAGAACAGCATTACCGTATTTTTCAGCACATTCCTTGTAAGCACAGCGAGACCAGTGGCCTGTTACAAAATAATCAGCTGTACCGTTTTCTGACAGAAGATTCATAGGAATAGCAGCAAACTGACCACGACCGCCACCCTGCTCAAAAATAATCTTATAATTTGATGGAACATTTAAAAGCTCACGCAGTAATGCTTCAGCATCCTTTGCAACCTTATCAAACTCTGCAGAACGGTGAGAAATCTCAACAAGTCCCATACCGGTATTAGCAAAATTTCTGAAATCTCGCTGAGCCTCATCCATCACTTCATCAGGAAGCATACAAGGACCTGCATAATAGTTCCAAACCTTACTCATCATTGTCTCCATTGATATAAATAAAAAGCATGGATTTCTCCATGCTCTAAAAATTATAGACTGCTCTCATCCTCTGTAGGATTTTCTTTTGCATTTTCATTTAGCTCTGTATCAGTCTGTACAGGCTGCACTTCTGCCGTTGCAGCACTCTGATCTGCAGCTAGCTGCTCATTCTTTTCAAGATTACGAGCTTCAAGTGTCTTGTTAGCATTTTCAACAACCTCATCAGATATTGACTGAATTGCTATTACACTATCACCCTCGTACAGTCTGATTAAGATTGTACCAGCACCATATCTTGAGATTAAAGCAGTATCTGACATAGCAGAACGCATTAACTGACCCTGATTTGAAATGATCATATAATCATAGTTGTCAGCAGCGCTAACAGCACCGATTACTTTGCCGTTTCTATCAAGATTTCTCATTATGATAACGCCCATACCGCCACGATTTCTCAGAGGAATATCTGACAGTTTGATTCTCTTACCATAACCATTCTCACTTGCAATCAGACACTGACCGTTTTCAATCTTTTCAGCAGATACAACCATCAGTGATACAACGCTTGCATCCTTATCTCTCATCTTGATACCGCGGATACAGCCTGCAGTTCTTGATGAAGGTCTGATACCTGAACCTGCATGACGATCAATTGACTTTTCATCATTCTGATCGTCAGAAGACTCAGAAACATCAGCTGCATCATCTGAATTCTCATCAGTATCTGCATCAGCTGACTTCTTATAGAACTCACAGAAATGCTGTGCATAACCGTTTGATGTAAATAAGAATACATCATCATCACCAGATGATACTTCAACACCGATAAGCTCATCACCATCTTGTAAATTCAGAGCGATAAGTCCATTGCCGTTCATTCTGTTTACAAAGTTTGCATAGGCATCAAGCTTGGTCTTCTTAACTAAACCATTCTTTGTTGCCATGAGGAAGTAGCGCTCACCGTTAAAATCAGAAACAGGCAGAAGTGCGGTAATTCTCTCACCATTTGCAATATCAATGTTGATGAAGTTCTGAACTGGTGTACCCTTTGCGGTTCTGCTATCTGATGT
>NZ_JBGVMC010000277.1:0-7392 GCF_045124615.1 Succinivibrio sp. | reverse complement strand
AAACTTTGCCTTTTTCATCGAGCATTACAAGTCCATGCATCTGACCTGCAATTGCAAGACCAGAAACATCGGATGAGTCAATCTTGCTTTCTTCTAATACAGCTTTAATTGAATCAATTGCTGCATGATACCAGCATTCAGGATCCTGCTCTGCCCAGCCGTTTTTTGGTTGAATCAAAGGATATTCAATTGTCTTTGATGCTACAGTTGCGCCCTTTTCATCAAATAAAACTGTCTTTGTACCGGAAGTGCCTAAATCAACACCTAAAAGATAGCGCATAAATACTCCCTTCGATGAATTGTCTGAATATGATTGGTTTTAAAATTTCTTTGTAATGTCTTCTTATTAAAAGACTTTAAAAAGAAATCTCGAAAAAAAAGGGGGCAATGCCCCCCTATTATTGAATGATTAGTTCTGTACTCTCTTCTTTGACATAACGTCAACTACAACAGCAGCAAGAAGAACCAGACCTTTAACAGCCTTCTGCCAGTTAGCGTCAACACCAAGAATTGACATACCGTTGTTTAGAACACCCATGAAAACAGCACCGATAACAGCACCACCAACAGTACCTACACCACCGTATGCTGATGCACCACCGATAAAGCAGGCGCCGATTGCATCAAGCTCATAACCAGTACCTGCCATTGGAGATGCTGAGTTGAAACGAGCCACACAAACTAAAGCTGCTACTGCTGCTAATAAGCCCATGTTTACATATGAGAGGAATAATAGACGGTTTGTATTAACACCTGATAGCTTAGCTGCCTTCTCATTACCACCTAATGCATAGATTCTTCGACCGATAACAGTCTTGTTAGCAATGAATGCATAGATGATAACGATTGCTAAAATTAAGATTAAGATAACAGGGATACCCTTGTTCTTGCCTAAAAGTACGCTTGAAGCAATTACTGCTGCAAGAACAATTACATGCTTGAACAAGAATGCATACATAGGATCAACTTCATAGCCCTTCTTAATCTTGTTAAGACGGTCAAAGAGGATACCTAATACATATACAACTACAATAAAGCCTGTTACAACCATTGTTGTATCAAATGCATTTGCTCTGTTTGCAGGAATAAATGAGGTAAACAGATCAAGATATTCTCTTGAGAATGGGCTGATGGTGATACCATCAAGTACAATAAGTGCAAGACCTCTGAACAGTAACATACCTGCTAAAGTTACAATGAATGAAGGGATTCTGATATAAGCAATCCAGAAACCATGCCATGCACCTATGAGAATACCCAAGAGCAGACAGACTGCAATTGCAAAGTACATGTTCATTGTAGGATCAGAGAAAAGTGCTGTTTCATTCTCAGGCATCACTACCATCAGAACACCGGCTACCGCACCTATAAGGGCGACTACAGAGCCAACAGACAAGTCAATGTTACCGCAGCCGATAATCAAAAAGAGCATACCGACCGCCAGAATAATAACATAGCTGTTCTGGTAGATAATGTTTGTGAAGTTCTGTGGTGAGAATAATGAAACTGCACCACCGGTCTTTAAACGAATTGCGATCTCAAAGAGGATCATTACTAGTATAAGGGCAATTAACAGTGAATTGCGCTTTAACATATTTAGAATTAGCATAATAGTTTACTGCTCCATTGTAGGTTTCTTATCAGAAGAACGTAAGATTGCGCCCATGATGCTTTCTTGTGAGGCATCCTTTCGTGGCATTTCTGCTACGATTTTGCCTTCATTCATCACGTAGATTCGATCAGACATGCCAAGTACCTCTGGCAGTTCTGAAGAAATCATAAGCACTGCTTTACCAGCTTCTACAAGTTTGTTGATGAGGCAGTAAATCTCATACTTAGCGCCAACATCAATACCACGTGTAGGCTCATCAAGAATTAGTACATCAGGTAGTGCAAAGATCCACTTTGCAAGTAGAACTTTCTGCTGATTACCGCCTGACAGATTACCTACATTCTGAAGAACTGAAGCACACTTAACGTTCAGATCCTGTTTTAATTCCTTTGACTTAACAAGCTCAAGATCCTTATCAATCACAAGTTTTGATGAAACAGCCTCAAGATTGGCTAAAGTCATGTTTGTTGAAATAGGATTTTCAAGAACAAGACCATCACCCTTTCTATCCTCGGTTACATAGGCAAGACCGTTATTGATAGCATCGGATACGGAATTAAGGACAACTTCCTTACCGTTGATTATTACCTTACCTGAGATCTTTGCACCATAGGAATGACCAAACAGACTCTTTGCAAACTCTGTTCTGCCTGCGCCCATGAGACCTGCAAATCCTACAACCTCTCCTTTGTGAAGTTTGATTGAAACATTATCATTTACCTTTCTGTTTAGATTTAAAGGATGATATACAGTCCAATCCTTAACCTCTAAAAGGACTTCGCTTGAAATTTTATGATCTGGATTTCTCTTAGGGAAACGGTCAGTAAGGGCTCTACCTACCATTCCTGCAATAATTCTGTCTTCTGAAACGTCGTGATTTGAATTATCCAAAGTTTCAATTGTTGAACCGTCTCTGATAACAGTAATTGAATTTGCAATATATGATATTTCGTTTAATTTATGAGAAATGATAATACAGGTCATGCCCTCTGATCTGAACTTATCAATAAGCTCTAGCAATTTTTGAGAATCGCTTTCATTTAAAGATGCAGTTGGCTCATCAAGAATAAGCAGTCTGCAGTTTTTTGAAATTGCCTTGGCAATTTCTACAAGCTGCTGCTTACCAACACCAATATCCTTAATTAGAGTATGAGGATCTTCGTCAAGACCGACCAATTCTAACAGCTCTTTTGCTCGCTGGAATGTTCTAGGCCAGTCTAATACTCCTTTTGAAAATGAACTAGTACGTTCATTACCTAGAAACATGTTTTCTGCAATAGATAGATATGGTACTAAAGCAAGTTCCTGGTGAATGATTACAATACCTTTATCTTCTGAATCATGGATTTTACTGAACTTACAGGTTTCATTATCAAAAATAATATCACCATCATAAGATCCATATGGATAAATACCACTTAAAACGTTCATCAGAGTTGATTTACCAGCTCCGTTCTCACCTACAAGTGCATGAACCTCGCCTTGCTTCACCTCTAGATTCACATCACGAAGAGCGGTAACCTTACCGAATGTCTTTGTGATGTTTTTCATCTTAAGCAGAATATTTTGTTCTGTCATAAGTACCCCTTATAATCAGGCCAGTTAACTGGCCTGATGAAGTTTGAATAATTGTTGATTATTTAATTACTTAACTTCTTTTTCTGTGTAGTAACCAGACTCGATTAAAACTTCCTTTAAGTTATCCTTGGTTACAACGATTGGAGTACATAGATATGATGGGATTACGCCGGTACCATTGTTGTAGGTTGTTGTATCGTTAACAGGAACATCCTTCTTCTCAACGATAGCATTAACCATGCGAACTACCTGATCTGCAAGGATACGGGTATCCTTGAAGATTGACATAGTCTGAATACCGCGACGCATGTTCTTTACAGATGGCTTATCACAGTCCTGACCGGTTAGAATTGGGAAGTTATCTGCATTGTAGCCAACAGATACTAATGCATTGGTAATACCGTTAGCAACAGAGTCATTTGATGATAAAACTGCATCTAACTTGGTGCCATCAGGACCATAACCGATTGATGCAATCAGGTTCTCCATACGCTTTTGAGCTTCTTCTGTTGACCAGTTTAAAGTTGCAACCTGCTCTTTCTTGGTCTGGCCTGACTTACAGATTAACTTGCCGCTGTCTAAGTATGGCTTTAGCACATCCATAGCACCGCCAAAGAAGAAGTTTACGTTGTTGTCATCAATTGAACCTGTGAATAACTCGATGTTCTTTGGATCTGTGCCTTCCTCATTTAACTTTAAGGCATCAACAAGGTAGTTACCCTGAATCTGGCCTACCTTATAGTTATCGAAGGTAGCATAGTATGAAATAGCATCAGAATTCATGATAAGTCTGTCGTATGAAACAACAGGAATACCCTTATCCTTAGCTGCAGTTAAAACTTCTGTTAATGAGCTGCCATCAATAGGAGCAATAACAAGAACGTCACAGTTTGAAGCAATCATATTCTCAACCTGGTTTAACTGAGTAGGAATATCATTATCGCCTGCATATAGTAATTCAACTTTATGGCCAGCTTCCTGTAACTGTCTTTCTAGATTGTGACCATCCTGATTCCAACGCTGTAATGACTGAGTAGGCATTGAAACACCGATTTTTGCAGCATTTGCTGAACCAATAGCTAATAAAGCAGCACATAGAGTGGTTAAAGTTGTTCTTAATTTCATAGTAAAGCCTCATGTTTGTAAAATTATTGTGCACGTGCACACAAGTTAATAGTAAAGCCATTAAAAAAAAATTGCACCTATACCTAATGATTTGTTCAAAATAATTAGATATATATCATAATTTACCATAACTTATTGAATTATAAAATATTTTTTAACAATGAAAGTTACTATAGTGTAATAATGACTATGTTAATAATAATTTTATATATATATAAACAGTCACCTTCATGTTGTAAAAACCATCAAAAAGAATATATGCATTTTTTTATATTATCCATTTGATTTATATATATTTTTATTGATTTTTACAAAATTCGCAAAATATTTAAAATTTTTCAAAAAGTTTAGGTAGGTCAAAATTGTATATTTTTGTATTGAGAGGTTAATTTTGTGTAATCTTTTTTATACTTAGAACATAAATTCTTTAATTGGTAACCGTTTTCATTATCGTATAAATTTTTATTTTCTATTTGATTTATAAAAAGATTTTAATTTTTCTTAAAAAAAGTAATGCCGACTTCATTTGTGAATGCCGGCATGTTAATAATGAGATAAGGCTATTTATTGTTTTTTAGTAACTCATAATTTTCACAACCTTGCTTGAATTCAAGCTTGCATGATTTTTCAAACAGCTTTAATGCCTTATTTCTATCTTTTCTGACAGATAGGCCGTCCTTGTAGAAAAATGCTTCAAGATTGCATGCTAATGCATTATTCCTATCGCATGCCCATGATATGTGGTGATGAGCCTTATTGAGATCCTTTTTAGTACCATCACCATATACATACATTAGTCCTAAATTCACACATGCAAGATTGTCTTCTAATGAACATGCTTTTTCATAAAGATTGAATGCCACTTTAAGATCTTCATTTGATTTGGACTCATCTTTTATCTGAGTTGCAAGATTATTGCATCCTTCTGCACAGCCTCTTTGGCAACTTATATAAAACAGCTCTCGTGACTTTTGGTAATCTTTATTCTTGTGATAGTAAAGTCCAAGTGATGAACAGGCAAAAGCATTTCCAAGTGTGCATGCTCTTGAAAATGCATCTGCTGAAAGCTTTTCATCATAATCGCTAAACTGCTTATCCTGATATAACATTCCAAGATGCAGACATCCTTGATCATCATTTGCTTTGCAGCTTTTTGTAAAAAGATCTGATGCTACATTAAGATCAGCTTTTGTAGCTATTCCTTTTGCATACATAAGTCCAAGATTCGAACAAGCGTGTGCATCTCCACCTTTACAGCCTCTGTCAAAAAGAGAAAAAGCCTTGTTAAGATCCTTGTTTACACCATATCCGTTTATATACATATTTCCAAGATTTGAACAACCCTGTGGAGAATTGTAATCACATGATAATTTGAACAGATTGAATGACTGACCAAGATTCTTTTTTGAACCAAGTCCGTAATAATACATAAGACCAAGATTAGAACAGCCATGTCCGTTTTTTAAATCACAGCTCTTTTTAAAAGATAATCTTGCCATCTTATTTGATTTTTCCACACCACCAAGGCCTTTTTGGTAAATTTCTCCTAGTAAATCACAGGCAAAACCCTCATTCTGTAAACAGGCTTTTTTAAAGAATCTGTATGATTCACCAAGATCGGTTCTTATCTCTTTTTTCTGAGAATATAGCATTCCTGCAGCAGTACATCCCTTTACGTACTTTGCCTCACAGGCTTTTTCGTAAAACTCAAGTGATGCTACTCTATCCTGTGTATACTTTGAATTTTCAAACTCAGAACCTACCTTGAAGCAGGATTCACCATCTTTTAAATCACAAGCCTTTGTAAGAAAATGAAAAGCCTGTACAGTATTTACTGGATAATCAACATCCTCATCTTTATAACCGTTCAGATGATAATCTACAGCACTAAGACAGCTTTTTAAATTTCCATTGGTGCAGTTTTTCTCAGCCTCTGCGACAATATCCTTTTTACAGGATGTTAACAATGAAAACAATACAATAAGAAGAAGTACTGAAAAACGCATATTTATTCCTTTTTACAATTAAGATAAATGTAATGCAAAAAAGAAAAAATCTCAAATTTTTATAATCTATTGGACCAGTTTTACTCTGATTTTTCAGAAGAAAATTCAAATTTGTGGTATCTTGATATAATCATTTTCTACAATTTTCCAAACATTGAAATGAGCTACACAAAATTACAGATAAAAAAAGCAAAACTAGCAGGAAAAGGTGCATTTTTGCTGACAGGTATGGGAATAGCACCTTGGGCTTCTATTATGCCTTTCGTCAAAGAAAATCTTAACCTTAACGAGCTTTATTATACTTTTCTGCTTTTAAGCTTCGGTATTGGTGCCGTTATAGGTATGCCTCTTGCTGGACCTCTATCTAAAAAATTCGGAGTTAAAAGAGTTCTTACACTGTCTTTTATTTCTCTTTTTATTTGTGTTGCTACAATTTCTATTCCTTGTATCAACTATATTTCATGTGCTCTTGTAATCTGTATCTGGGGAGCATCGCTTGGTGTCACTGAGGTTGCTAACAACATTCACGGTACATATTTTGAGGAAATTTCAAAAGAGCATATGCTCTCTGGATTTCATGCTTTTGAAACTATAGGCTGTCTTTTAGCTGCATTCTTGTTTCCTTTTTTACTTGTGCTTGATATTCATGTTTTCTACGTAAGTCTTTGCGTATGCATTCCTGCAATACTGCTGTCTTTATGTATCGATCATGGATTGCTAAATACACATGGCATAAAAGAAGAAAATACTATTAAGCAGACACAGAAAACTCCTATACGTACGCTTATCATCATATCTGGCCTTGCCTGTATGCTTATGTATCTTTGTGAAGGTCTTGTATATGACTGGAGTGGAATATATTTATTTGATAAATGTAGCGTCTCTTTAAATACTGCATCTTTAGGTTATGTATTCTTTCAGATCACTGTAGCACTCTTTAGAATTAAAGGAGATATGCTTATAACTCTTTTAGGACCAAGAAAAGTTCTTGTTGCAGGATCTTTATTTGCCTTTGTATGCCTGTATCTTATTTCTCTTTGCCACAATCCTTATGTGGTTATAGCACTATTT
>NZ_JBGVMC010000276.1:0-1909 GCF_045124615.1 Succinivibrio sp. | reverse complement strand
CCAAGCATAATCTGAGATTTTCCATCTCTTACTCTGTTTAATCTTATTTCAAGCTGATTTTTTGTTGTGACAGAGTCTCTATCTATTCTTTCTATACCGACATCAGGGTATCTGTCTTTTAGATAATCACTTACTTGTTCTGTGCCAAATCCTTGTTCAAACAGTTGCGTATTTTCACAGACTGGACATTTATCTGGAGTTTTAAATGTAGTGTCGCAAACATGGCACTGTAATCTGTGGTTTGTTTTGTGAACTGTAAGAATATTGTCACAGTTTGGGCATGTAAAAACATGACCGCACAAATGACAAACAAGATGATGTGCATAGCCTCTTCTATTTAGAAACAGCAAAACCTGATTTCCTTTTGCTGTTTCTTCACCGATTCTATCTTCAAGAGTCTGACTTACTCCTTTATTTAAGCCTTCTGTGACAGGTTCTTTTGTTAGATCTATCAGTTCAAAATCAGGGTAACTTGCACCACCAGCACGGTATTTGAGATCAATTCTAGAATATAGGCCTTTATAGCAGTTGAATAAAGTTTCGAGACTAGGTGTAGCACTTCCTAGGATAACAGGGCAGTTATTGATTTTTGCTCGCATAATGGCTAGTGCTCTTGCGTGATATCTAAAAGTATCGTTCTGCTTAAAAGAAGAATCGTGCTCCTCATCAATAACAATCAGGCCAAGATTTTTTATTGGTGTAAATACAGCTGTTCTAGTACCAATTAGAATTCCAGAATTTCCTGTAGCCATATCAATATATGAATCTAATCTTTCTCTATCTGATAAGGCTGAATGAACGGAAGAAACTGGTACATTGAATCTTCTGTAGAATCTATCAAAAGTCTGTGGAGTTAATGATATTTCAGGTACAAGAACAAGCACCGATTTACCTTTTTTTAGAACGTCTTCGATAATTCTTAGGTAAACTTCGGTTTTTCCAGAACCAGTTATTCCATTAATAAGGAATACTTTAAAATCTGAATTTTTCTGAACTGTATAAATTGCAGATAGCTGTTCTGTGTTAGCCTGAGGAGGAGTTTCTTTTAGAATGTTATCTGTAGAAAATGCCTCGTTTTCTTTCTTTTCAATGTTAATAATTTCAACAAGATTCTTTTTAATAAGAGCATTTTCAGTAGAACTTAAAAATCCTCGTTCCCTTAATTCCTTTCTTTGAATAGGTCCTGTTTTGAGTAAATTAAGAATTTTTTTTTGATCTTCTGATTTGATTTTTTTTAATTGCTCTTCATCTATATCACAGCATAGCTGTAAAGCAGGGATCTTTTCATATGCAAAAGCTCCTCCTTCTCTTAATAATTTTGGAAGAGCTACGTAAAAACACTGACCTAGAGGATACTGATAATAAGAAGAGCCAAACTCTAACATTTTTATTACATCGTCAGTAATAAAACTGTGTTCATCTAATAAGGTTGCTTCTTTGAGTTTTATTGAAGAGTCATTTGGAACATCAACTTTGGTTATGATTCCTATCATAGTGCTGTTTGCAAAATTTACTTTTACTCTGCAACCTATGTATGAGTCATTGATTTTTTTATTTACAACATAAGCAAACTCTTTGAAAAGAGGTCTGTTAAGTGCAACATTTACTACAGTTGATGTCATGAAAAATTACATAAATCTAAAAACAATATTATGTGTAGATTTTAGCATAGCAATAAAGGTTAAATCTTCTAATACTTTAATAATACAGACATTATAATCATGGCGATGATTGCGTTAAATATGCTGATAGAGAACATGTATTTATATAGTCTGTAAGGAACTGCCATAACAGCGAGAATTCTTCCTGTATATTGAATCTGAGCGCCCATTAAAAATATAGCAGGTGTAAGTATTGTCAGTTCAGTTGGATTTAGTGTTCCTGCTGTAAACAAGGTGGCAGCAACAGC
>NZ_JBGVMC010000275.1:0-4263 GCF_045124615.1 Succinivibrio sp. | reverse complement strand
ATGAATACATTAGACAAAATTCCTGTTTTATCAAATGCAGTTGTTAAAAAAGTGCATGCGAAAGGAACATCATTAAGAAGAAGACTTCTTGATATGGGAATAACTCAAGGTTGTCAGGTAACTACGGTAAGACAGGCCCCTTTAGGTGATCCTATAGAACTTAACGTCAGAGGATATTCTCTTATTATAAGAAATGAAGATGCCATGCTTATCGAGGTAGAGTGTTAAAATGAACTGCAGAAAATGTAAAGGCTGCGAAATCTCATCAAATGTTTTATTCGACAGATTTGCTTCAAAAAGAATTGCCCTTATTGGAAATCCTAACTGTGGTAAAACTACATTATTTAATCTTCTGACAAAATCACATCAGTATGTAGGTAACTGGCCTGGTGTTACTGTTGATAGAGTAGAGGGCCATGTTGAAGACTATAACTATGCAATAGTCGATCTTCCTGGATTATATGCATTATCTCCATATTCAGCAGAGGAGCTTGTCTCAAGAAATTATCTTCTGTCAGATGAGTATGACGTTATCCTTAATATAGTTGATGCCTCTCATCTTGAGCGATCACTGTCTTTAACACTTGAACTTGCTTCATTCAATAAGCCAATGGTTATTGCGCTTAATATGATGGATGTGATTGCAAAACAAGGCATTAGCATAGATGTAAAGGCTCTTGAAAGTGCTTTAGGTGTTCCTGTTGTGACAATGAGCGCATCAAAAAAGAAAGGTGAAAAAGAGCTCTTAAAGACGATTGCTAAAGCAAGAGTACCTGATATTGAAAAGTATTATGACAAGAATGTTATAAGAATTATTGATTCAGTTGCGAACATGATAACAGATGAAAAATCACTGTTTTCAAGAAGATTTATTGCAACCTCACTTTTACAGAGTGATGAGGTCTATTTAGAAGAGCATGAGTCAAACCAGACAATAATGGATAGTGTAAAAAAAGGAATTAAAGATCTTGAAGAATACACTAAGACAGATTGTCAGGCTTATTTTGCTCAAGCTCGATATGATGCTATAGACTCAATTGTAGATTCCTGCAAGAAAAAACTCGAATCAGGTCATTCTGATATTACTAAAGCAATAGATTCTGTTGTTTTAAACAGAATACTTGCTCTTCCGGTATTTTTTATTGTGGTTGGCTTTGTATATTTTGGTGCGATGTATTTTACATCCTACCTTGAGCTGATCCCTCATCTATCTGATGGCGAAACAGAAAGTCTTACAATAACAGATTATGTTAATGATGTTGTATTTGGAGAGTATGTATCAGCAATTGTAGAGAATATGTTAACAGCTGTAAGTTCTCCTGATTGGCTTGTATCTTTAATGGTTGATGGTGTTGTAGGTGGTGTTGGAGCAGTGCTAGGCTTTCTTCCTCAGATTGCATGCCTTTTCATATTTCTTTCATTTCTTGAACAGTCAGGATATATGACAAGAGTTGCTTTTATCCTTGATAGGATCTTCAGAAGTTTTGGACTGTCAGGTAAAAACTTTATCCCTCTTGTGATTGCAACCGGATGTGGTGTACCTGCACTTATGGCTAATGCAACCATTGATAATATCAATGAAAAAAGAATTGGCCTTATTACAACCACATTTATTCCATGCTCAGCAAAGCTTCCAATCATGACCATGATTTTTGCATCTGTTATGAATAATGCCTGGTGGTTTGCACCATTTGTATATGCAATGAGTATATTCTCAATTGTATGTACAGGTATCATTCTTAAAAAGAGCAATGCATTTAATGAAAGTGTATCTCCATTTGTAATGGAAATACCTGATTATCATATGCCATCTGTATTTTCAGTTTTAAAAGAGGTTTATTCACGCTGTAAAGCCTTCGTAATAAAAGCTGGTACTGTAATTTTCCTTGTTGTAGTGCTTGTATGGCTTTTATCGAATACAGGTGTGGAGAACAAAAATATTGGATTTATTGAGAATATTGATAATTCATTCTTAGCAATGATAGGTGGTCTTATTGCTTTCTTGTTTGCTCCAATTGGTTTTGGCTCATGGCAGAGCGCGGTTGCAATGGTAAATGGCTTCTTAGCTAAGGAAAATGTAGTAAGTACTATGGCTGTAGTTCTTGGACTATCAGAAGATACCCTTGAAGAAGATCAGTCATTGTCTCAGGCATTAGTATCATTCTTTGCAAGAATAAACGGCTGTGATGAAAGCTCAGCTCTTCTGCCGATTATTGGACTTAGCTTTTTATCATTCTGTCTTTGGTCAACACCTTGTGTAGCTGCATTAGGTGCAATGAAAAGACAGCTTGGCTCAAACAGATGGTTTTTATTTGCCATCTTTTATATGACAGCATGGGCTTATGGAATTTCACTTGTTATCTATCAGCTGTTTGGCTATATGTTTGGTGTAGTTCAATTCAATACCTTTACAGTGGTAGCTATAGCTGTATTAGTTCTGTTTATTGTACTTTTAATAAGACCATCAAAACACAAAGGAGTATCTCTATCAATTCCATCAAAGAGAATAGACTGATGTTAAAAGCAAGGCAGATAATTAAAATTTGCCTTGCTTATCAAAAATATAGAGCAGATTATCTTAAGTTTATTTATAAAATAGTTGAATAATTGCTCAACTATTGTATACTTAAATAAAAAAGAGGAGATAATTATGCGCTTTAGATTTGATATTGAAGGCTTAGACTGTCCACACTGTGCCTTAAAGCTTGAAAAAATGATAAAGGATGAATTTGAAAATGCAGTAATTAACTTTGCATCCTCATCTTTAATCATTGATGCTAACGATAGTCTTTTAGAAGATGATGTATTAAAAATAGCATCAGATATAGCAATTAGCTTTGATAGTAACGTAAAGATTAGTTTAAAAGACTAGTTAAAACTTTGAATTCGGTTTTATTTGTTTAAATAGTTGCATATATGCTCATATATAATGAGGTTTTTTATGAACAGCAGATTTAAATTGATATTCTCTGCAACTGTATTTTTGGTACTTATCTTAAATGAATATCTGTTTGATTTATGTATACCTACATATGCTGTTTTAGCACTTACTTTGATTGCCTACCTTGCCTGTGGTTTAGATGTTGTAGTTGATGCTATAAAAATACTCATAAAACAAAAGCGCATGACAGACCAACTTTTAATGACTATTGCAACATTTGCTGCATTTTCTTTAAAAGATTTCCCAGAAGCTCTGGCAATCATGGTCTTTTATAAGATAGGTGAGAGTTTTGAGAATTATGCAAAAAATCGATCTCAAAACAATATCATGCATTTAGCTTCAATAAGACCTCAGACAGTACGAGTCATAAAAGATGGCAAAGAGCAAACGTTAAAACCAAGAGATGTCAAAATAGGTGACACCATAAAGGTTTTAAAAGGTGAGATTATTCCAATAGATGGTATTTTATTATCTGATAACTGTGTTCTTGATACAAAATCATTTACAGGTGAGAGTAAGTCTCTATTTGTTAACAAGCTAGATAAGGTACTTTCAGGTAGTGTAAACCTTTGTGACGTCATATATATAGAGGTAACTGAACTTTATAGAAACTCATCTTTGACAAAACTAATAAATCTTATTGAAGATTCAGCAATAAACAAATCAAAAAGTGAAGATCTGATCCGTCGTTTTTGTACCTATTACACTCCATTTGTGGTAATAACTGCCATTTTGCTTTGTCTTGTTCCTGTTTTTCTTGAGGGGGCTGTGTTTTCTGACTGGATTGAAAGAGCATTGGTGTTCCTGGTCGTATCCTGTCCTTGTGCTCTTGTGCTGTCAGTTCCATTAACATTCTTTGCAGGTATTGGTGCCTTAAGTAAAATCGGTGTTCTTGTAAAAGGATCTGTGCATATTGAAACAATCAGCAGATTAAAGGCAATTGCCTTTGATAAGACAGGTACTCTTAGTACAGGTGAATTCAAACTGTCAGATGTAAAAACAAGTCTTGATAAAAACTATCTTTTTTCTATTATCTTTGCACTTGAGAAAAATTCAACTCATCCAATTTCAAAGTCTTTATTACAGGAAGCAAAGTCGTACCCTATAGAGCAATTAGACGTTTGCGATTTTAAGGAAATATCAGGATTTGGCCTTACAGCCTTTATAGATAAAAAAGAAATTTATCTTGGTTCATATGAGTTTGTTAAGAAAATCTGTAACTGTGCTGATACTCATACAGATGATGGTTATACAAGACTTTATCTTGTGATAGATAAAGAACTGGCTGCAACTTTGTTACTTGAAGACTGCATAAAGGATGA
>NZ_JBGVMC010000274.1:0-1569 GCF_045124615.1 Succinivibrio sp. | reverse complement strand
TGGTATCACCTCCGGACTGCATTGTGATATTACCACTTGCAGTTATATTGGCATTTGTTGTATTGATGTTGACTTCCTGAGGTGTGGTGATGTAAACCTTTGTCCTATCAGCATGAATATGAGTGCCTTCTATAACAACATCCAGTTCATGTGTAGCACGGTTATATGTAACAGTGGTTCCATCTTTGAATTTAACTTTGCGTTCATCCTGATTAGCTGTAGGTCTCGCAACTTCAGGGGCATAAAAGGAGCCTAAAACAAAACCATCCTCAATGCCTCCTGGTAAAAAAACGCATAAAACATCTTCTCCAACATCAGGCATATGAAAATCAGAATTATCTTTTGTATTAGGACATATTACTGGGAGTTCATGACTTACATCCCCATCATCAGGAAAAGCTACTCTAACCATGTGCTTTGCAGGTACAGTTTTTGTGACCTCTCCAACCCTGATAATATTCATCAGGAAGGACCTGATCTGTTCACTAATCATTAGAAAATGTCCTATAATTAAAAGAAAAAGGAGTAAAGATATGTTTGAAAAATACAATCATTACAAGAATTGCGCTACAGGCTGTGATGTTCTTTCTTCTAAGGAAGAAAAATCATTGCTTAGTCAGTTTTGTATGATAATTGTCTGTTTACTTGAAGCTGTTAAATGTTTGCTTCATCCTGACTTATTAAGTTGGATCGTTGTCTTATCTGTAATCTCATTTATCGCTTTAAGCTAATATTTGTTATTAACTCTTCTAACATCAACTGAAGTTACATATCCACTGCTACTCATAGTGTGAGTGGCTTTTTCAATAATAAAGTTTCCATCAAAAGACCCAAAACCAATCAGCTTGATTACTGAACCTGCGCACATTAACGGATCACCTATCATGGAAAGAGAACCTGTTAACTGCCTTGAATTAAGCTGTCTCAGTTTTGCTTTGGCCAAACGTTTTGCCTCTGCAAGTGAAGTACAACGTCTTTTTAAGACATAAACCTGACCGCTATCATCAACATCAGGATCATCATAGGTGTAATCAATATATTCAGCTTTTGTTGCTGTACTGCCTTTTTTAGTTTTTGCTCCTTTGTTTGGAGTTGAACCATTAATATATGAATCTAAAATTGCCTGCCTATCATAAACAGATTTAGATGATTTGTTGCCAGAGGCAGACTTTTTAGAAACATTTCTCCATCTTACAGTGCAAGACTTATAACGCTCTGACTGCTGAGCATCAAAAGACCAGGATAAGATATGAGAAGCATTTTCAATTAACAGCTTTATTGGTTCCTGCTTTTCATATTTAGTCTGGTCGAAAACAATTAGAGTTTCTGCAGAAACCTTAACTGTAAAACCTGCTTCTTCACATAATTTCTTCAGAAAATCTAAATCAGATATGCGCTCCTGATCAACTTTGTCATAATGAGGGTTACTTTCACAATCCCACATAAATTTAAGTTCATTTTCAGTTGCAATCTGATTGGCAATCTCCTTCAGAGTAGTGTTTTCATACTTTCTTGTTTTAACCGTTCTTCTTACAGTGCCATTAAGAGGGATTGATACGGCAGAAAAGC
>NZ_JBGVMC010000273.1:0-1778 GCF_045124615.1 Succinivibrio sp. | reverse complement strand
TTATCATGGCATTTTTAGTTGCGCTTAAGAACTACATTCAGGATTTCAAGCGCAACAAATACGAGAACAGCTTTAAAATCAAATCTATTCAGAACTAAAACTGGTCTTTTAAATAATCTTCATAGCCCTTCTTTCTTAGCAGACATGAAGGGCACTTTCCGCAACCATAACCAAAATTATGAAGTTCTGATACATCACCTTCATAGCAGGTAAGTGTATTCTCAACTATCAGCCTTACAAAATCATATCCACCAAGCTGATGAGCCATCATAAAGGTACGGGCTTTTGACTTGAACATTAAAGGAGTTTCAATCTTGATATTGCTCTGCATTCCAAGATTAATACTCTTTTCAAGAGCCTTGATAGTTTCCTCTCTACAGTCAGGATAGCCAGAATAATCTGCCTGTCCTACACCTGTTATTACGGTATCAGCTTTGATTGTATAGGCAAAAGCTGCAGCATAAGTTAAAAAGATAAGATTTCTGCCAGGAACAAAGCTAGTAGGAAGATCATTGCTCTTATCAATAACATAAGCCTCACCCTCTCTTGTAAGGGCAGAATCAGTAAGATCCTTGAATGATGTCATATCAATCATCTTGTCACCCTTGTACTTACTAAAAGCAAGAGGATCAAATCTTTTGAGCTCATTTAAAAACTTCTGTCTAAACTCAAGCTCGACAGCATGTCTCTGACCGTAATTAAATCCTATGGTATAAACCTCATCATATTTTCTAAGTGCATAGTAAAGACATGTTGAACTGTCCTGACCACCTGAAAAAACGACTAAAGCTCTGTTCATTTTGCCACCTATTTTGCTAAGTTGTGGCAAAGTTTGCCACTAATTTTGCCATAACATATGGCTCTGATTTTAAGAAAGCCAAATATTTTTAGTATATATTTCAATATATTATGCAATTTTGATGATTTTGGCACAACACTTGCTTAAGTTATATGGCAAGGGGATGTTCCCTAATAATAAAAGCTCAAGAGAGAAAATATTATAACTATCTATCAATTTGGAGAAACACTATGTTTAATACATCTATCTCTGGTATTCGCGGCTCACAGAAATACTTAGATACAACATCTAACAACATTTCTAACGCCAACTCATATGGTTTTAAGCGTTCACGTGCTGAATTTGCCGACTTATATTCTAATTCAGTTTTCTCATCTGTAAAGACCAACACTGGTATGGGTACAACAACAACCAATGTTGCTCAGCAGTTCTCACAAGGTTCATTATCAGGTGATACTGGTAATAATCTTGATATGGCAATCAGCGGTAACGGTTTCTTTGTTCTGTCAAGTTCAGAAAACGGCACTAATGCAACAGCAAATGGTGGCAGAAGCTATACAAGAAACGGCGCTTTCCAGATCAATAAAGATGGCTTTATTGTAACAGCAATGGGCGACTATCTACAGGGATATGATGTAGATAAAAGTGGTAATGCTACAAATCTTGATATTACATCAACTCATGCAATTCAAATTCCATCAGATACTGGTGCTCCAAAGATGACATCAAAAATGGGAATGACAGTTAATCTTCCTGCTAATGCTGAATCATTAAAGCATGGTATGACAGATTTTGACCACAAGGATTCATCAACATATACAAATGCAACATCTCAGACTGTATATGATTCTTTAGGCGGTGCTCATACCATTACCTACTATTTTGTAAAGGATCACGTAAATGATGGTTCACCAAACCCACAGGATCCTGCAGGTGGTAACTATCCAAACAACGGTCACACCATCTGGAATGTTGTAGC
>NZ_JBGVMC010000272.1:0-3921 GCF_045124615.1 Succinivibrio sp. | reverse complement strand
AAAAGTGAAAAAATATGGGCGATTATTTGAAAAATAAAACGCGAACTAAATCTCTGAATCTAGAGCCTTAGTAAAAAAGTTCTTCACTGAATCTGTGAAAAGCACTGAAAAAGAAATGACAATATTCCTTTCGGTGCTTTTTATATTAAAGTGAGATGGGGATGCTCCCAAAAATAGAATTTTTGGGAGCATAATTTTGCTAAGCGCCAAATTTGAATCTTTTGGAGCTTATTTTATTTCGCATAGAAAACAGAAGTTAATCAACTATATCAAGCAATTTACTAAAGATAAAATATGTCTTTTATCATTGCCATCCTTGAAAAGAACGTTGCTCACTAGCCGCAGCAGAAGCCAATGGCAAGATGTATTTTTAAAAAATCTCTATGATGTAAGGATGGACATAATAGATAAGACAAAATGAGGACTGAGTCCTCATTTTTAGTTAGTTTAATAGAACAAGAAGCCACCACTTTTAAAGTGGGGTAGATTGTTTCCTACATCTTATGTCCCATTTCATAGGAGTGCTCGTGTACGTCTGTTACAGCACGTCCTGATGGATCGTTCATCTGAGCAAACTTAGCATCCCAGGCAATTGCAGTTGGGGTAGAGCATGCAACTGACTTACCATAAGGTACGGTCTTGACGGCAGATGGAAGTTTGAACAGATCTTCAAAGATTTCTCTGTAAAGGTAAGCTTCCTTTGTTACAGGAGTATTTACAGGGAATCTTGTTTCTCTTTGTGCAAACTTTCTGTCAGAAACCTGCTGCTCAGCATAATCTCTTAGAGCATCGATCCATGAATATCCTACGCCATCAGAGAACTGTTCTTTCTGTCTCCATAGAACTTCTTCAGGTAACATGCCTTCAAAAGCTTCACGAAGAGGTTTCTTTTCGATAACATCGCCACGGCACATCTTGCCTTCTGGATTAAAGTGCATAGCAATATCAAGGAATTTCTTGTCAAGAAATGGTACACGACCTTCTACACCCCAGGCCATAAGAGACTTGTTTGCTCTTAAGCAGTCATAAAGATGTAACTGATCAAGTTTTCTTACCAGCTCTTCGTGCATTTCCTTTGAATCAGGTGCCTTATGGAAGTATAGGTAACCACCAAAGATTTCATCTGAGCCTTCACCTGATAAAACCATCTTGATGCCCATAGCCTTGATATATCTTGCCATCAGATACATAGGAGTTGAAGCTCTGATTGTTGTTACATCATATGTTTCAATATGATAGATAACATCACGAAGTGCATCGATACCTTCTTGAACAGTGTAGTGGATCTCGTGGTGAACTGTACCAAGATAGTCAGCAACAACCTTTGCCTTCTTTAAGTCAGGTGCTCCTTCAAGACCGATTGCAAAAGAGTGTAGTCTTGGGAACCATGCATCAGTCTTGCCATCATCTTCAATACGCTTTTGTGCATAATATTTTGCAATGGCACTGATAACTGATGAATCAAGACCGCCTGACAAAAGAACGCCATATGGCACGTCGCACATAAGCTGGCGTCTTACAGCATCCATAAGTCCTTCTTTTAAGGTGCTTACATCCGCCTTGTCATTCTTAACGTTATCATACTCAAACCAGTCACGCTTGTAGTACTGTTTGAATTCGTAGTCACCAGCCTTAGTGTAAAGATAATGACGAGGTGGGAATTCCTTTACTGTATCGCAGACATTTACTAATGCCTTCATTTCTGAGGCTATGTAGAAACGGCCTTCACGATCAGAACCTACATACATTGGGTTGATACCCATATGATCACGTGCTGCAAAGATTGTATCGTCTTCTTCATCATAGATGACAAAAGCAAAGTCACCTACCAGACGATCAACGAAGTTCTTGCCGGTTCTTTTAAACTCCTCATACAGAGGAAGAATAACCTCACAGTCAGATCCGGTTTTGAATTTATAGTCTACAGTTAATTCTTCTTTTAACTGCTTGTGATTGTAGATCTCACCATTAACAGCCAGAATGTGCTTGCGGTTTTCATTATACAGTGGCTGAGCTCCATTCTGAGGGTCAACGATTGACAGTCTCTCATGCACAATAATTGCGCTCTTGCCCTGATAAATACCTTCCCAGTCTGGTCCACGATGAAGCTGTAGTCTTGAATTTTCGAGTGCAACCTGTCGTAGAGCTTCGGGATGTTCTTTAATATCAAATATTCCGAATATAGAACACATATACTATCCTTTAGCTGTTGTTATAGTATGGCCAAAAAAGGTGCCATTTCATCTTGAAAAAAATGTTATCACAGCCATTTGCACTAATATTGAAAAGCGTATTTTTGGTGCGATTTTATATAGAAAAATGTGGGTGTTACTGCACTGATAGTGTAAAACCTAATAAAAATACTTTAAATACAATAAGATAGTATAAGAAAATGTTATGCATAATAATAGTGCATTAAGATCAATAATGGTGAAATTTGAATATTTTGGGGATAAAAAGTGGAATTTTTTTTAAGACGTACAACAGATTGATTGTTTTCTTCACATATTTTTCCTTGAGTAAAACATCTCTTTGTATTCCTTTTAATCTGAGCATATTTTCAAAACAGATTCTTTCATTAAGAGGCTATCTTAATTTTTTAATTGCACTGAAAAGTACAAAAAAACCTTATATAACTTCATTAAGTGTCCTTAAAAAGTAATTACTGAACTTAATTGGTGCAAAAATACGTATTATATTTTTGGACTTAAAGGTACTGTAGGTGCTGTAAGCATAAATGGAGTAGTTCCTGCTTGCAAAACACTAGACTGTCTGACTGTATTTGCAAAATCAACAGATGATCTTAAAACAGTCTTTTCTGTTATAAGACAGTACGATAAAGATGATATCTGTTCTCGTCACTATGTTGAAAATGATCTGTTTTCTAAGACTTTTACTTTTGGTGTTCCAGATAAAAAGTCTCTTGAATTCTTTAATGATACTCAGGCATCTTTGCTTTTTGACAATGCTGTTGAGTCACTAAAGAGTATTGGTGGCATAGCAGTAACAATCGACATATCTCCTTTTGTCAATGCAGCAAAACTTTTGTATGAAGGATCTTTTGTTGCAGAGCGATTTGCTGGTAATCGGGAGTTTTTTGAAAAGGATCTAGATAAGTGTCTTGATGTAATCAGAACAATTATCGGTAATTCACAGAAGTTTTCAGCAGTAGATAGCTACAATGATAGATACAAGCTTCTTGAATATAAGAGAGTGGCTGATGAAATTCTTGATAAGGTTGATTTTATAGTAACTCCGACAGCTCCAACAATATACTCCATTAAGGAGGTATTAGCCGATCCAATCAAACTCAATTCAAATATCGGCTACTATACAAACTTTATGAATCTTCTTGATTTTAGTGCTATTGCTGTTCCTGCAGGATTTAGACAGACAGGAGAGAAAAAGGATCTTCCTTTTGGAGTAACCTTCTTCACTAAGGCATTTAAAGATGATGCACTTTTAGATATTGCTGCTAGGTACTCAAATTACACAAGATATCCATTAGGCTCTATGCTGCTACCTTTCAATGTCGTTGAAGAAAGTTCAAAAGTATCTGATAGTACTGAGTGTCAGCTATGTGTCTGTGGAGCTCATTTAAAAGGATTTGTTCTAAACTCTCAGCTATCAGATCTGGGGGGGGAGATTTGTAAAAAGTACTAGAACATCAAAAAACTACAGAATGTATATTGTTAGTGATGATGGTAAGGTCATAAAACCAGGACTGGTGAGAAATTCTGATAATGGAGAAAGTCTTGAGGTTGAAGTTTATTCTATTTCAAAGGATAAGTTAGGTTACTTTATGCAGCTAATTCCATATCCTTTAGGTATTGGTAGAGTTGAGCTTGAGTCATCAGATTATGTTTTAGGCTTTATTTGTGAGGGTGAAGCTGTAAAAGGAAAAATGGATATAACCTCATA
>NZ_JBGVMC010000271.1:0-3742 GCF_045124615.1 Succinivibrio sp. | reverse complement strand
ATAATTGCTCATAAATTGAGCGGGAGTTTTAAAATGGCAATTTATGTAAATACAAACGTTTCAAGCTTAAACTCTAACAGACAGTTAGGTAAAGCAACCCATTCTCTTGATACAACCTACAAGCGTTTATCATCAGGTTTAAGAATTAACTCAGCAAAAGATGATGCTGCAGGCTTACAGATTTCAGATAGATTAACATCTCAGATTAACGGTTTAAATCAGGGTAACCGTAATGCAAACGACGGTATTGCTTTAGCTCAGACAGCTGAAGGTGCACTTGATGAAGTAACCAACATGTTACAGCGTATTCGTACCTTATCACTACAGTCTGCTAACGGTACTAATACAACAGCTGATCGTGGTGCAATTCAGGCTGAGGTAAAATCTTTATGTGATGAAATCAACCGTATTTCAAGTAAGACAACCTTTGCAGGTCAGGAAATATTAGCTGGTAAAGGAAAAGGTCTTGTAGATAATACAACAGGACAGATTTCATTCCAGGTAGGTGCAAATGCTAATGATACAATTTCTGTAAATTTATGTAAGGCATTTAATATTAGCTCAATGTTCGATGCTGTAACAGGTGATGCGGATGCTATGGACGCTAATAAGAGAGCATTTGCTGTATCTACAGCAGAAAAAGCTCAGAAAACTTTAGCAACTATTGATAAATTTATAGCTCATGTTGACAAGGCTCGTGGTGAGTTAGGTGCTGTACAGAACAGACTTGAGTCAACCATTGCAAACCAGTCAAACATTGCTGAAAACGAATCAGATGCACGTTCACGTATCCGTGATACTGACTACGCTGAGGAAGCAGCAAATCTGTCACAGCAGACAATTGTTCAGCAGGCAGCATCATCAATGCTGACCCAGGCTAACAGCCGTCCACAGATTGCTTTAAGTCTTCTTGGCTAATATATAGTGAATTATTTAATCCTGTTATCAATGATAACAGGATTTTTTTATGCAACATTAAATCCAAGCAATCTTAGTTTTTCTTTAAAACAATCCTGAACGCCTTCAAGAGTAACAGTCTGCAGTTCATGCCTTTCTCTGTAATTTTTTCTAAGCAGATCAAAACTTGCCGCATCGGTAAAACTTGCCTTAAAAAGATCAGCATCATAAGTAACATTGTAAATACTGTTTACAAGTCTGTATAAAAGATTTGTATCATATGACTTTATACAGTCTGAAAGAACTATTCTTGTAATCTCAGCAGATGGCATCTGATAATTAACGTTTATATCTGAGTTAAGAACCTTTTTTAGTTCATTTGCAAGCATCACATTTGCTCTTCTTTTTGATTCATATGAATATCCTGCAATATGAGCTGTTGCTCCCTGAACATAATTTAAAAGCTCTTTTTCCTTGATTTGAGGTTCTCCTTCAAATACATCAAGGAATACTTTTAAATCACTGCGCTGTTTTAGCACATAAAGCAAATCACTGTTATTGATGACCTCACCTCTAGCAGCATTAATCAATATTGCGTTTGGTTTTAATTTCATCAACTGTTCTTTGCAAAGCATATAATGAGTTTTATACTCACCATCCTTAATTAAAGGCACATGCAGTGTCACAACGTCACAGTTTAAGACATCATCTAAACTTGCACCACATGACAAGTCGCCCCCCTTAAATCTAGGTAGATCGCAAACAACAGGTTTCATATCAAGACCTAAAGCCTTATTTAAAACCTGTGAGCCAACACAGCCACAGCCAACAATACCAATGCTTTTACCTGCAAGGGGAATTGAAAATCTTACTGACAGATTTAACAGAACTGACAGAACATAGTCTCCAACTGACTCACAGTTGTTTCCTTTTGCGTTGGTATAAGGGATCTTCATTGAATCTAAAAGAACAGTATCAAAGTGATCCATACCTGCTGTTGCAGTACCAACAAATTTTAATTTTTTAGCTTTAGATAAAAGCTCTTCATTAACTTTGGTAATTGATCTTGTAATAAGTACATCTGTATCTTCAAGATCGTCACAGTTAATATTACGACCGTTTTTCAAAACTACCTGACCGAATGGGGAAAACACCTCAACAGAATTTGGCAGAGCCTCGTCGCATAAAATTTTCATATAAATCTCCTTTGCAGACATATTATACAAAATTCTGTGTCGAATAATTATTCATCAAAGCTGTATAAATATTGTATAATTAAGGAAATTTTTTCTGGGGGTTAATATGTCATCTGAAATTACAGTAGATTACAAAAATTCAAGTACAAAAGCATTATTGCTAGGTTCAGGCGAGCTTGGTAAAGAAGTCGCACTTGAACTTCTTCGTTATGGTGTTGATGTTACTGCCTGTGACAGATATGACAATGCTCCTGCAATGTCTGTAGCACAGCACAAAGCTGTTATAAACATGCGTGATGGTGCAGCTTTAAGAAAGCTTATTGAAACTCTAAAGCCAGACTATATTATTCCAGAAATCGAAGCTATCGCTACAGAAACCTTAATTGAACTTGAAGAAGAAGGCTATAACGTAGTACCTTCTGCTCATGCTGCAAACATCACAATGAACCGTGAATCAATCAGAAATCTTGCAGCAAATGAGCTGGCTTTACCTACATCACCATTCTTCTTTGCATCAAGCATTGAAGAAGTACATGAGCATATTAGATCAATTGGTTTTCCTTGTATCATGAAGCCAATCATGAGCTCATCTGGTAAAGGTCAGTCTGTTTTAAAATCAGAAGCTGACATTGAAAAAGCTTTTAAAGATGCATGCGAAAACGGCCGTGGCGGTATCAACCGCGTAATTGTTGAAGGTTTTGTAAAATTCGATAAGGAAATTACTCTACTGACAATCAATGCTGTAGATGGAATCCATTTTTGTAATGCAATCGGTCATCACCAGGTAAACGGTGATTACCATGAGTCATGGCAGCCAGAAGAACTTTCAGAAGAAGTTATAATGGAGTCAAAGCGTATTGCCTCAGCTATCGTTAGTGCTTTAGGCGGATACGGTATTTTCGGTGTTGAACTGTTTATATGTGGCAGCAAGGTTATCTTCTCTGAGTTATCTCCAAGACCTCATGATACCGGCATGGTAACCATGATTTCTCAGGATCAGAGCGAGTTTGCTCTTCATGTAAGAGCTTTATTAGGACTACCTATTGGTAAAATCACCTTCTTTGGACCATCTGCATCAGCTGCAGTTCTTGGTAACGGAAAAGGCACTCATTTCAAGTTCTCAAAGCTTGCAGATGCTTTAGGTGTAACACCAAGCTCTCAGCTTAGAATCTTTGCAAAGCCTGATATTGATGGAGAAAGACGTTTGGGTGTATGCCTTGCACGTGGAAAAAATGTAAATGACGCTGTAGACAACGTTAAGAAGATGCGTTCTTTACTTGAGATTGAGATCACTGAGTAAACTATGGATTTATCAAATTACCAGAAGATGGATGTATTTATCCTTTTTTCTTGTGTGAATATGAAATTAAGAGATGAATACTCATCTTTAACTGATTTGTGCAAAAGTCTGGATCTTGATATGGATACTCTAAAAGATAGACTTAAGCAAGCTGGCTTTGAATATGATGAGGCACAAAATCAGTTTAAATAATGTTACCTTTTGTTAATTCTCATTATCTGTTTATTATTTCTCATCCTATCTGTGCCCCTGGCACAGATAAATCTGCTCTTGCAGCTGTAAGCTACTTTATTACTGATGCAGCATACAATACAGTTGCAAAAATGCAGCAGTTAAGATGTAAAAGACC
>NZ_JBGVMC010000270.1:0-4800 GCF_045124615.1 Succinivibrio sp. | reverse complement strand
TATGCATAATCATTGTTTGGATCAATCTTGGCTAAAGCTTCCATTCTGGCCTTGTCAAGGTGTTTCCAGTTTGGGATCTTTGTTTTGTCAATCTTCTGAAGAGCACCTGCCTTTGCAAGACGTGGCACATAATAGCTGGTCATCATAACAGCATCAAAGCCGGACTTACCAGATAAAAGACGAGCCTCTACAAGTTCATTTGAATCAAAAACGGCATAATTTGCTTTAAGCTTTGTAGCCTTTTCAAAATCTGAAACAGTATTTTCACCAATATAGTCTGACCAGTTCCAGATATTAATATCTGATTGTGCATTTGCAGCATATACTGGGCTTAATGCTATTACAGAAGATAACAGAATTTTAGAAAAATTCTTCATAACGCATATCCTTAAAGGAAAGAATGAACACAACATGTTTTTTTTTTGTGATTATAAAGAGAAATTTCAGGATAACAAGAAAAAAATTGCTTTTAAATGGATTATTTTAGAAAGTTTTTTAAATTCAAAAGGTTAAGATATAGATATACCTTAACCTTTTAAGAGCAGACTAGCTGTTCTTTAGATCTAAAATTGCATTGATTCTGTCTAGATCTTCTTGAGTATCAACGCCGGTTTCCGGTGGATTTGATGTTGGAGCAACAGCTATTGTATAGCCCTGCTGCATAAGTCTTAACTGCTCAAGGCTTTCTGAAACTTCAAGCGAGCTTTGTGCCATTGCAGCATAGCTAAAAACTGTCTTTGCCCTGTATGCATAAATACCGATATGATGATAGTGCTTGTGCATAAGTTCACTAATATCAGTAATTTCCTTATTACGGAAATTGTCTCTTTCATAAGGAATAGGAGCTCTTGAAAAATATAGTGCCTTTGAATTTCTGTCAAAAACAACCTTAACGCAGTTTGGATCAAAAACATCCTTTACATTGTCAATTTCAAAACAGAGAGTTGCCATATCACATCCTGAACTTTCAAGAAGGCTTGCAACCTGCTCTATGTGCTCTGGATTTATCAAAGGCTCATCTCCCTGAACATTTACAATGACAGTTTCAGGATCTATATTCATTGTCTTAATCATTGATGCAATTCTGTCTGTTCCACAGGCACAATCCTTAGATGTCATGCACACGCTTGTGCCATCCATATTCTCTAGAACCTTTGCAACTCTTTGATCATCAACACAGGCTACAACTGACTTTGCATTGCTTTTTAGTGCCTGCATGCAGACTCTTTTAATCATCGGAATACCGCCAACTAAAACAAGTGGTTTTCCTGGGAATCTGGTTGAGGCGTATCTTGCAGGAATTGCGACAATATAATCTTTCATAAGCTACTTCTTAAGTAAATCAAACAGTTTTCTGTCAAAACTTTCAAAAAATTCATCATCTATATGTCCGTTTACAGTTACTACATATAGATTTTTGCACTCTTTTAAGTGTGAGTATTTTACTGCATCTTTTGCTGTCATAAGTACAGGATATTTTTCACTTGCCAATAAAATATCTCTATCAGATGCAACAGCATGATCAGCAATATTTAAAGTATCTGCAATATTATAATTCATCTCCTTCAAGGTGTTGTAAAACCTTTGAGGATTGCCAATACCTGACATTGCAATCACGTCTGTAAACCTTGATACCTGCTCTGTTTCAGAGACTTGATCCAAAAAATCCTTTAAGGATACAGGTTGATTAGCCTTTAAAATCATTGTGTGATAATCAGTATCATTCTTGCCGTTTACCACTACAAAATCAGCTTTTTTTACATGCCACAAGCCTTCTCTGTTAGGACCTGCCGGCAGTAAAAGCCCGTTTCCAAGCATTCTTTTTGCATCAAGAACAACTATCTCAATATCTCGCTGCATTGCATAATGCTGAAGACCATCATCTGATAAAATTACATCAACGCCTTCATTTTCAAGAGCCCTAATAGCGCCCTCTCTTTTAGGATCTACAAAAATACAAGTATCAGCATTTGATGACATTTTCATAAGCAATGGCTCATCACCACAGATCTTAGCGTCTGTTGATAATTCAACCTTAACAGGATATACAGTATTCTTTGAGTGATAGCCTCTGCTAAGTACACCTACCTTTAATCCCTTTTCACTCAAATGCTTAATTAAAGCAATGCAAAATGGGGTCTTGCCAGATCCACCTACACTCACACCACCAATGATTACAAGAGGGACCTTACTCTTAAACAGCCTTTTAAATCCAAATCTAAAAAGCAATCTTCTGATTAAAGATAGAATATAAAAAAGGCATGAAAAAGGAAAAAGAAAAATTATTAAGAGAAAATTCCTTATATTTATCTTCTGATACCAGATTAGATTTATTAGATTCATAATTAAAAATGTTGAGAACAGATAGATCTGTAAAAGCGTTTTACAATATCAATTTTTGCAGATGTTGAGGACTTTATCTTCCAGCGTCTCTCAGTCTCATCAAGATACAGCTTGTAGGATATAACCGCTCTTGAGATCTCCTCATAGGCATATGAGTCAATGACGACTTCTTCTGAAATTGAATCAAGCTTGTTTGCAAGTTTTACATTCACTTCAATATCAATTGTTTTTAAACCATCTTTCATATATGGATTGGTTGTTTTAACAAAGTCTCTTACTTCAAGATTTCCAATCATAGCCTTTAAGATACCAGGATACTTTGTTGGTGATAAAGTTCTATTAATATCGTTAATATAGGTTAATGAATAACCTTTGGTATCAACACTACCTACAAATTCTACCTTCTTCTTGAAGACGCCTCTTGAAAGATTTAATAATTTGGATTTTTCAAGAACAAATGCATAGTCAATAAGACCTTGCTTATACATGTTGTCATATATAGAAGATGTATTTGACTCATTTTCATAATTAGGATCAAAAATTACAAAAGGCTTTACCATAGTTCCACTCTCAAGGGACTGACCTGGTATTGCAATATAAATCTGGTTCTTTACAAGATCATGATTTATTACATTCTTTAAATTTTCTGTTGTCAGTTTTGAATTATCAATGCAGCCTGAAACAAAGATAAGACTTACGATAGATAATAATGAAAGTAAACTACGATAAAACATAATCAGTTTTTGTATAACCCTTTGTTTGTATGAAGAGGATCAGACATCATTCTGTCAGAAATTAAAACTCCCTTTTGAATATGTCCAACACCTAAAAATATTCCATTGGTTCTTATCTGTATTGTAGCTGAAGTATCAATTGTACAGTTTTCAAATGTATAAGAATCATCAATTTTCTGTCTTTGACCCATGCAAAGAAGAACAGCCTTGTCATATGGAATATTGATCCTTGGAAGATAATTCATGGCATCTTCAACTTTAATTAAAAGTCTGTCCATATCGTCAAAAAAGGCGATATCTTCTCTTGAGTCAGCAAGATTTTGCAAAAATTCTAAAGTATGCATCTGACCTTTTGGCAGGCCATCAACTTCAATTCTTCGAAGCATTGATACATGTGCACCGCAGCCTAGAGCCTGACCTATGTCACTTACAAGAGTACGAATATATGTACCCTTTGAGCAGTAGACACAGACAGTGAATTCATCTTCCTTCTTATCAAGAATATCGATGCTGAAGATCTGAACCTGTCTTGATGGAACCTCCACTTCCTGACCTTTTCTTGCGTACTTGTAAAGAGGTCTTCCATCAACTTTAATTGCTGAATATATCGGTGGAACCTGAGTTATTTCACCTAAAAAACTTTTAATGGTAGACTCAAGCTTATCAATACAGCCTTTATAGTCTTTTGTTTCTACAACCTCACCTTCAGCATCACAGGTGGTTGTACTGATACCTAGTTTTCCTGTAGCTATATATTTTTTAGCACCTTCAAAAAAGTAAGAGGAAAACTTTGCAGCCTGTCCTAAACATATAGGAAGAAGACCTGAAGCTAAAGGATCAAGTGTTCCTGTATGTCCACCTTTATTTGCTCTGAAAATTCCTCTAACCTTAGTTAAGGCAAGAGCTGAGCTGATACCTGATGGTTTATCAAGTAGAAAAATGCCATCTACATCTCTTAAAGGTGCACGGGCAGGTTTAGTATTGTTATTTGCTGTTTTTTGCATGTGTTATTTCTTTAAAAGGTCTCTAATCTCTCTTAACAGCTGGATATCTTCAGGAGTTACAGGAGCTTTTGCTGCTGCATTTTCCTCATTTTCCTCTTTAATAACTTTTTTCTTAAGTGCTATGACAGCCTTGATTGCAATAAAGATTGAAAAAGCAACAAGCACAAAATCAAAAACATTCTGTAAAAATGCACCATAGGTCATTACTACAGCTTCAGATGTATCAGTCTTTTCACACAAAGTTACAGACAGCTGTTTTAAATCTACATTACCGACAATAAGTCCGATAAGAGGCATAATTATGTCTGAAACAAGTGAAGATACGATTTTGCCAAATGCTGTACCGATAACAACACCGATGGCCATATCAAGCACATTGCCTTTTACAGCAAACTTCTGAAACTCTTTTAAAAAGGAGGTTCCCTTAGATACCAGATTATTCATTTTTTCTCCTTATGTTTTTGTATATATTTTATTTTTTATATCTTGTTTTTGCAGTGAGCTCTGTAAGTTTTACAGTAAAATTGACATCACCTTGCTTATAGGTATTTTCAATTGTCTCTTTTAATCTTACAGCTTCATCCTTTGAACCTACATATCTGTACCATGACTTATTGAAACTGTCAAAACGAAACTCAAGTTTCTTAAGTTCATTGTTGATACTAAAAGTATTGCCCTTAATATCAATCTTGATACTCTTGCTAAGAGCACTGTCTACA
>NZ_JBGVMC010000269.1:0-3495 GCF_045124615.1 Succinivibrio sp. | reverse complement strand
ACCTTCAACTGAATGAGTGATATTTACACCAAATGAAGAACCATCTTTAAGAAAAGATACTATCTTTTCAGACAGATGAGCTGAATTAACAAGAATATCTGTAATTCCAGCCTTTTTAAGCTTGTTAATATGATGAACCAGCAATGGGATCTGTCCTACTTCAACTAATGGCTTTGGAATTGTATCGGTTATAGGACGAAGTCTCTCACCTCGGCCCGCAGCTAAAATCATGGCTTTCATTTTAGTATTTACCTACGACATACTTCTGTATCAAAGCTTTTAGTTTACTAAACTTAGGACTGATATCGCACTCTTTTAAGACGTAATTTATGACTCTTGGCAGATCTTTTAGATAACCATCTTTTCCATCACGAACAGACAGTCTTACAAAAATGCCTAAAACCTTTATATGTCGCTGCAATGATGTTAAGCACATATTCTGTACAAATTCCTCATAAGGAGTATCTTTTATAATTCCCTTATCAGTAAATACGTTGTACGCATAAGCACTTAATGAATCTATTAGACCTGGAGCTAAATCAACATAGCAATCATACAGTAAAGATGCCAAATCATATGTGATAGGACCTCTTACCATATCCTGAAAATCAATCACATACAGTTCATTATCACGTACCATCAGATTTCTGCTGTGATAGTCTCTGTGCATAGAACACTGTTGCTGTGACAGACATACTTTTACAAGTTCATCATATGCCTCTTCAAGAATTGCTTTTTCCTGAGCATCTAAGATTACATTAAGCCCCTTGTTTAGCATCCATGTTTCAAATAAAGAAAGTTCAAATCTGATGAACTGTTCATCAAACTGAACTTCATCATCTCTTTTGACAGGAAGAATATCACTAAGAACATCAATAGCTTTTTTATACCACTGCTTTGTGTTCTTCACACTTACATCCGCAAAGGTTACATCTCCTAGATCTTCGATGATGAAATAACCCTTTTCCAAATCCATAAAGTGTATGGAAGGAACTCTTACACCAGAGGCAGATAAAGCTTTATCAATAGATACAAACTCTTTATTTTTTTGAGTATCAGGGGGAGAATCTACAGCAATAAACTGTGTAGATGGTATTTTGAAGTATCTTCTAAAGCTAGCATCACCATTTAGCGATACCAGCTCTGGGTTATCTAATTTGAGGCATTCGCGAACGTATTCGCGAAGGCCTGATTTTCTTTCTTCTAACTTATCAGTCACGCTTGAACACCAAATCCCAAACACCGTGACCTAATCGCTGACCACGTGATTCAAATTTGGTGACTGGTCTATACTCAGGGCGTGGAATAAATGTTCCATCCAAAGAGGTATTTGTATAACCCTCTGCCCTAGTCATAACATCAAGCATCTGATTTGCATAATCTTCCCAATCAGTTGCCATTCTGAACTGACCACCATGTTTGAACAGAGGTTTTACCAGCTGTACAAATTCATCGTTTATCAGACGACGTTTTACATGTCTCTTTTTAGGCCATGGATCAGGGAAAAATATCTGTAGAATATCCACACTCTCTGGCTTTAAGCACTTTGTGATTACATCAAATGCATCATGCTGAATGATTCTTACATTTGTCAGCTGATTCTCATCAATCAGTTTAAGGCAAGAACCAACCCCAGGAGGATGAACTTCGATTCCTAGATAATTACAATCAGGGTTATCCTTTGCCATCTGAACAAAAGAAACACCCATGCCAAATCCGATTTCTACAACTACAGGAGCAGAACATCCGAAGATTGCATCCAGATCAAGTGGTTGCAAATCTTCTACATTAACCATAAAACGAGGACCAAGAGTTTCTATTGCTCTTATCTGGCCTTCAGTCATACGGCCGGCTCTTACAACAAAGGATTTTATTCTGTGCTGTACTGCCGGCTCTTGAGTTGTATTCTTTGAATCCTGAATATCTGTCATTAAATAAGCTCAAGTTTCTGCATTTCTGCCTTGATTTCTGCTCTTAATGAATCAGAAACAGGAAGAATTGGTAAACGAACATCTTCTTTGCATAAGCCTAATAATGATGCTGCATACTTAGCAGGAGCTGGACTTGGCTCCTTGAACATTAACTTATGTAGCTTCATTAACTTAAGCTGCTGCTCTGCTGCCTCTTCCCACTTCTTCTCTAAAGTCAGATTCTGTACCTTAGCTACTAATGCAGGAGCAACGTTAGCAGTAACAGAGATTACACCAACACCGCCTGCAACATTGAATGATACAGCAGTAGAATCTTCACCAGATAAGAAGATAAAAGGCTTATCAATCATGTTGCGCTCAAGCCATGGTCTCTCAAGGTTACCAGTTGCATCCTTAATACCAACTACTCTCTCTAACTTTGACAGCTTTGCAACAGTCTCAGATGAGATATTTACAACAGTACGGCCTGGTACGTTGTAAATAAAGATTGGTAAATCAGTGTTGTCATGAACCATCTTGAAGTGAGCATATAAACCTTCCTGATTTGGACGGTTATAGTAGCCAGCATTGTGTAAAAGGCTGTCTGCACCAACTTCTTTTGCTGCATTTGATAATGCAATAGCTTCAACAGGATTATTTGAACCTGCACCTGCCATAACTGGAACACGACCATTAGCAACCTCAACTGAACGTTTGATTACTTCGATGTGCTCTTCATTAGTTAATGTTGGACATTCACCTGTTGTACCTGTTACAACAAGACAGGTAGTTCCATTCTGAATCTGGAACTCTACCATTTTCTCAAGAGCAGCGAAATCAACCTTACCGTTTGAGAAAGGAGTTACTAGCGCTACCATTGAACCTTGGTACTTTTTCATTTTGCTCACCTTAGTAATTACTAATTACGTCTTAATGTTGGGAATAAAATAACATCACGAATAGTGTGACTGTTTGTAAATAACATTACAGTTCTGTCAATACCGATACCTTCACCAGCGGTTGGAGGAAGACCATACTGCATTGCATTGATATAGTCCTCATCATAGTACATAGCTTCATCATCGCCATGCTTCTTAGCTTCAGCCTGCTGACGGAAACGACCAGCCTGATCATCAGGATCGTTCAGCTCTGAGAAGCCGTTACCGATCTCACGACCACCGATAAAGAACTCGAAACGATCTGTAAACTCTTCATCACCATCGGTTCTTCTTGCAAGAGGAGATACTACTGCAGGATATGAGGTAATGAATGTAGGCTGCTGAAGATTTGCCTCTACAAGTTCATCAAATAATGCAGTAATGTAATGACCTAAAGTCCAGCCATCCATTAACTCAATGTGATGCTTCTTGCACAGCTCACGAGCCTTATTCTCGTCAGCTAAATCTTCCATTGTAATACCATTGCCATACTTAACAATTGATTCTTTCATTGTTAATCTGTCAAATGGCTTTGAAAAATCAATGTCTAAACCAGGCTCACCTTCTTTACCATAATGGATCTTGGTGGTTCCTAAAACCTCTAATGACATCTTCTTGTACAGATCTTCAGTAAAGTCGATAAGGTC
>NZ_JBGVMC010000268.1:0-5885 GCF_045124615.1 Succinivibrio sp. | reverse complement strand
TTTGATGGTTATGAATTAAATTCCCGCCAGACAAGAAACGGTGGTGGAATGATTTCCTTCCTTTTGTCTGATAATTATGACTATCGCAAGTTCTTCAAGTCATTAAATCTTATTGCTCTTGCAGAAAGTTTAGGTGGTGTTGAATCACTAGTATGCCATCCTGCAACCATGACTCATGCTTCAATTCCTGCTGATATAAGAGCAAAAATCGGCATTCACGACAATCTTATCAGGCTGTCAGTTGGTATTGAAAATGTAGATGATCTTCTTTTAGATATTGATAATGCAATCAAAGCAAGTGCAAAGTAAGGAATAAAAATGAAATACTATAATGATATGCATGATTTAATTGGTAAAACACCTCTTGTAAAACTCAATCATGTGCTCAATCTTCCTGATGGCGTAAATGTTTTTGCAAAGCTTGAATACTACAATCCATCAGGATCTGTAAAAGATAGAACAGGTCTTTATATGGTTAATGATGCCTTTGACAGAGGTATTTTAAAAGAAGGTTATACAATCATTGAAGCAACTGCAGGAAATACTGGCTTAGGCGTAGCATTTGCAGCATTAAACAGAAATGTTAAGGTCATTTTTGTGGTGCCAGAAAAGTTCTCTATTGAAAAGCAGGTTCTAATGAAGGCTTTGGGTGCAACTATCATACATACCAAAAGAGAAGATGGTATGTTAGGTGCAGCCAAGAAAGCTCAGGAGTTACTCAAAACAGTTGAAAACTCAGTTTCACTTGAGCAGTTTAAGAATATGTCAAATCCAAAAGCTCATTATGAGACAACTGGTGTTGAGATATATGATGATCTTGATGGAAATATTGATTACCTGGTTGCAGGAGCAGGCTCAGGCGGTACATATTCAGGTGTTGTAAAATACTTAAAAGAGCGCAATCCAGAAATTAAAGGTGTTTTAGCTGATCCTGTCGGTTCTACCATGGGTGGTGGACAGCATGCTGACTATAATATCGAAGGTATTGGAAATGATTTTATTGCAGATACCATGGATATGTCACTTGTTGACAAGGTTATCAAAGTCAATGATGAGGAGGCTTTTATATCGTGCCGTGAGCTTACAAAATATGAAGGAATATTAGGTGGCTCATCTACAGGTGCAGCTTTTGCTGCAGTAAAGAAACTTATTGACTCTGGTGCTAAGGGCAATATTGTTTTTATAAGTCCTGACAGATCTGATAGATATTTTTCAAAAGATTTATATGCTTAAGTGACATTCTCCAAAACTTTAGATTAGGAGGAGCCATTTTGATTGGTCTGAAGACCAAGGTATTAAATTTAAGAAATGACCACTGAGTTTTCTTGAGTGGTCATATTTGATTAGATCTTTGAGTAGTAGTCATCTTCTACTATAGGTTTTGAATAATAGTAACCCTGAATCTCATCACATCCAAGATTTTTTAAGATCTCATTTTGAACTACGTCTTCTACACCTTCAGCTATAGTTTTAATTCCAAGCTTTTTACACATGGTAATTAGAACACCAAGAATTGTTGTAAGCTTTTCATCGTCTCCTTTTCCAAGATTATCTATAAGTTTCTTGTCAAATTTGATTTCGCTTACCGTCAGATCTGCAAGTGTATAGATGTTAGCATGCGCAGTTCCAAAATCATCAATGGAGATGTTAAATCCCTCCTTAGATAACTTATCTGTTACCTCAACAAGCTCCTTGTGATGATCAGTGGAACTGTGCTCTGATACCTCCAATGGGATGTAATTTGGAGTAATATCGTATTTATTTAATATATCCTTAAGCTTAGTCTTAAACTCTGGTCGTATGATAGTGTGTCTGGAGAAGTTACAAGATACAGGAAGAATTTTCTCTCCCTTATCAAGTCTTTCTCTCATCTGCTTGCAGATAGTCTCAAAAACAAAATAATCAATTAAATGAGTATAGTGAGCAGATTCAAGAGCAGGAATAAAGTCATCAGGCGGAATAACCTTATCGTTTATGATTAATCTTACTAATGCTTCTGCTCCTGCAATCTGAGCAACATCTCCCTGGATTTTAAACTTAGGCTGATAAAGAACCTTAAAGCAGTCTTGTGCAATAAGTTCTTGAATTCTTGCAGGCTCTAAAATATCGAAGATAAGATCGTTTTGTACTCTATATCTTTCATTTTCGTTTTTGCTGATTCTGTAGTATTTCTTTTTCTCCTTATACATATCAGATTCAGCTTTGTTGATGGCATTTTGAATGGTCATGCCACTGTTAATCCAGCTTGTGCCAACAGATGCGCTAAAGCCTTTATCAGAACTCATGAAAGCTTTAATCATATCTGACAGCAGTATGAATTCATGCTCATCAATATCAGGATATATACCTATAAACTCATCACCACCTAATCTGTAGATATACTCAGATTGATGTAAAAGCTGCTTTAGTAAAGATGCAGTCTTCTTTAGAATAGTGTCGCCCTTATCAATACCAGAGGTGTTGTTAATATTCTTAAGACCGTTAACATTGATAAAAATTACACCAAGTTTTTTTGCAACTGAAAGTGATGGAATGTCTGTAATCAGGCACTTCCTATTCTTGAGTTTTGTTAATGGATCAAGATTAGAGTAGTTTGTGATTTCAGCCTGCATAATTCTGTTGTGCAGGGCACTTGCCATCAGATTGATAATGGTTTTAAAGCAAGGTGTCAGTGTTTTTAATCTGTCTTCATTTGCATTTTTGATGATTACTGCACCTAATATCTTTTCATCTAACAGTACAGGCAGAGCACAGTAGTGGTCATTTTCATGAGTATAATTTTTTACAATCTGCTCTGTGAGTATGCTATCAAGGATATCTACAGGTGCATTCTGATGAGCAACGTCATATTCTTTTTTCTGACAAGTCCAAAGCAGGATCTTAGTTAATTTAGACTTAATAACATCAGATTGGTCATTACCGCTTTTGTTTTTACCGTTTTCATCAGTTAACTGAACATGCTCATACATGAAAACTGCATTAGCATCTATGGATGTTCCAAGATGTTCTAAAAAGCGGTACAGAAGAATATCTGGATTGTGAATATTCTTTGAAAAAATAATTGTATAAGGAGCAATCACATCATTGAATGTTGTATCAAGATCAACTACTGAATGTTTAATCTTTTTCTGTATAGCAACATTAATGATATAGGTTCTGTCGTACAGATTGATATTTCTTGATTTAATAATGAAATCATCTTTAAGTGCACAGTCAACTAGAGTGTTGATGTGGAACTTGTCATCATTACTGCAGATACTCTTGCACTCTTTGCAAGGCTCATCTCTACCTTTAATAATGCTGTAGCATGTACCTACAAAAGGCTGTTTTAAACCTAAAGCTTCAGTAAGCGGTTTATTGATATAGACAATATTCTTTGATGCAGCATCAGTAATGAAAACAAATTCATCAATATTGTCTAAGAGTAGATCTGCTATTTCAGAAATATCAAAGGAGCTTGATGAGTTATATACAACCTCATCAAGGTTATCAAATCCAAGATCTGATTTGAGTGATTCAATGTCTTTAAAATCGTTAAGGTCATTCAACAGTACATCAGCTGTTGAGCCGTCTAGTTTATTATCTGCCATGTAATAATAACTTTAAGATGTAATAATTTTTTTTCGCGCTTTTTATTATAGGAAAAACTATCGTTTTTATTATAAATTGATAATCATTAGCAATATAAGTCACAAAAATTTATATTTTTTGCTAAAAAATGTGATGTAAATAACGCTAATTTTATATACATATAAGTTTACGCTAATTATACGTATAAAAGGCTTTTAATTCAATGTGTTATTTATAAAGATATACGCATTTATGTGCCTTTTGTCACAGCTTTTTTAAGTAAATCAAAAAGTTAATGATTTTGTGAGAATTTGAGAATATTTTGAAATTTACCTTGACCTATAATTCAGTTAAAAAAGTAGGTAGTGACATATGAAAAAAACATCAAACAGATCTCTTGTATACAGACTTTCTATCATCATTCTTTCGTCAGTATTTTTTATCCTTATTGTTGTCTGCTCCTTATTTTATGCAAATTCATCTTCAATTGTAGAAAAAGAGATATTAAATAAGCAGCTTCCTACACAGACAAAACTAATTGCTACAAATATCAAAGGTTTTATCGATCCGTATATTATTCAGTCAAGATCAATGGCTGAAAGTCAGTATACGATAGACTGGATTTTAGGTGGAGAGAGTAATGAATTCTATCCTGTTTTTAAAAAGGACAGATTAAAACTTATTGAAAAGTATAATCTTTTCAGTACATTTTTAGCATCATTTAAAAGTAATCTTTATTACTACAGAGGTGAGTCAAAAGGGAAACTTGATATCAATGGCCGTGACTCATGGTTAAAATTTACTCTTGAAACAAAGGCTGAATATGATGTGAATATGGACTTTGATAGAGTAACCGGCAATCTTGCAATGTTCATAAACTACAAGATGTTTGATGATTCTGGAAAACTGATTGCAATCACTGGTACTGCTGCAAAAGTTAATACTCTTTTATCTTTGTTAAACTCACAGAAACTAGGCAAGAGCGGATATTTCTATGCAGTAAATAATTCTGGTCTTATTCAGCTTCATCATAACACTGATTACATATTAAAGAAAAATGTAAATGAGGTTGAACCAGGACTTCTTGATGTTATAAAAAAGGCAAGCCAAAATCAGTATCACTATGAATTCTACAAATCAAAGTCTGATGGCACTGATTATATTCTTGTTGCTGTCCACGATAAGGATTTAAATTGGATTATTGTTGGAAAGATAAAAAAGAGCGAAGTTTTTGAACCTTTAAATACTCTTGTATATGAAACAATAGCAATTGCATTATCTGTCGTTGTACTTATGGCTTTGCTTATAATCTATATATCAAAAATTCTAAAATCAAGACTTGGTCTTCTTCGCTTCAATCTTAAGAAGTTTTCTGAATATTTTGAGAAAAAGAGTGGTACTCCAGGTCTTAAGCGTCCACGCAATTTAGATGAAATAGGTTCTGCATCAAAAATACTTTGCGATATATCAGATGAAATTACCAAAGGAGTGGAAAATGACAGACAGGCAATTGAATCTGTTCATCTTGCACTTAACAGAGTAGTAAATGGTGATTTTTCATCAAGAGCTGATTTTATCTCATCAAACCAGACAGTTCAGGAGCTGATAAGTTCTTTAAACAATGCTATAGACAATATAAATCAGGTATTCAAAGATGTCTCATTTGTACTTGAGTCATATACATCAAATGACTATACAAAGAGAATTTCATCAGATAGATTAAAAGGTCAGTTCTTAGATCTTACTCTTGGTATTAACAGACTTGGCGATACCATGTGTTCTGTGCTTCACTCTCAAAAACAACTGTCAGATGATCTTAAAACCAAGTCTAATTTACAGACTGATTCTGTAACTTCTGTTGCTAATGCATTAAATGAGCAGTTATCATTTATTGATAGAACAGTTGATGCAACCGATCTTATCGACAGCTCAAACAGAGATGTTGAAAAATGCACAGATGAGATTGCCAACAATATTACAAAAATCGAGAATGTTGTTGATGGTATTAAGGATGTAGCTGAAGAGACCAATCTGCTTGCTTTAAATGCCGCAATTGAAGCTGCAAGAGCAGGAGAGCATGGAAGAGGCTTTGCTGTAGTTGCAGATGAAGTTCGTTCATTAGCATCTGTTACACAGAGTAGATTAAGTGATATTGAAAATCTTGCAAGGACACTTGTAGATAATATTGAACTCTTGAAAAAATCTGTTGAGGTACAAAGCTCATCTCTTGAAAAAATCAAGAATTCATCATACGAACTTCGTCAGAATTCTACAGAGAATATGTCACTTGCAAACGATACACTCAATATTACAGG
>NZ_JBGVMC010000267.1:0-1915 GCF_045124615.1 Succinivibrio sp. | reverse complement strand
ATTTAGACCAGTCATTGCCATTCTCTAGCTGAGCTGCAGGATTTTCCTTTGTATATGAGGTATATCCAGTAGAAACATTAGCATTAAGATCAAGAGTTGGTTCATGACCAGAACGGGCAAGAGTGATCTGATCTTTTGCTATATCTCTTGAGATGATATTCTGCTGAATTGACAGATTGTTTTCTTCAGCCTTCTTTATAAGCTGTACGATAGTATCTGCAACTACAGGAGTTGAGAATTTTGATGTATCAAGTTCTGCAAGATCTTTTTCACTTAATGGTCTGCCGATAAGTAATCTTATTTCCTCATATGAGTTGATAAGTTCATTTTCAGCTGCAATCACAGCTGCATTTGATAAATCGTATGCTGCCTGGGCTTCTAGCTTATCAGTTTCTGCGATAAGACCAACCTGCAGTCTTCTGTCTGCTTCATCAAGCTGTCTTTTTAATGCAAGATTATTTGCTTTTTGGAACTTGACCTTATCTGCTGCATTTAAAACGTTGAAGTATGCATTACATACTCTGACAATCAGATTCTGCATTGCATCAGCATAAGCAAGATCTTTTACAGTTGCTGTCTTTTCAGCAATAGATCTGTTAGCCCAGTTAGAATGTCTCCATAATGCCTGTGAAAGATTTGCTGTTGCAGCACTTTTTTTGTTGCTAGCTCTGTCTCCAAATTCATTATAGGTACTTGTTCTAGTTTTAGTAATTGAGCCTATAACATCAATTTGAGGTAATAATGCTGCAGTGGCTTTTGAAAGGTTTGCATGAGCAGCTTGTGCTTCTGCTTTAGCCTGTGAAATAACTGTATCTCTTTTTAGAGCTTCTTTGTAGATATCCATTAAATCAGCTGCATTTGCACAGAAACTTGCAGATGCAAATAGTGCTAATGCCAAGGTAGATAATTTAGATTTCATTTGTTTACCTCAAGATATAATTACTTAGCTTAATTATATCAAGATGATTAAGCTAATTTTATGTTTTACTTGTATATTATTGAGCAAATAATTCATAATTGTCAGTAATTATGCAATCTATTCTTAATCTTACATGCAAAGAAAAAATATGTCAGTTAATAAAAAAGATATTTTCGCATCTGTTCAGTGCTTTTCAACAAAAAACTTCGATATTAGATTTATAAAACAGGATGATTGTGAAGCATTATTAAAAGTGTATTCAGATAAAAAGTCACAACCTATTTTCAATTCTGATAATTGTCATGGCGACGATTTTTGCTATGAAACTATTGATAGAATGAATAGTGCTATGAAGTTCTGGTTTGAATCTTATGAAAAGAGATATTTTGTAAGATATGCGATAGTTGACAGACAAACAAATACTGCCATAGGAACTGTTGAGCTCTTTACAAGATTTGCAGACGATCATTTTAACAATTGCATAATAATGAGAACTGATCTTTTAAGCAGCTATGAAAAGAAAGAATATATAAGCGAGCTTACACAAATATTCATAGAGCATGCTAAGGAATATTATGAAGGTCAAATGATTGCAACAAAGGCAATTAGCAGTGCAGAAGATAGAATAAGCGCACTTTTGTCATTAGGCTTTAGAAAATCAGATTTTAGTCTTATAGGATTTGATGGAACAGAGTATAACGAATATTACGAATACAATCTGTAATGCGTAGTTTTGAAAAGGGATAATGGTGGAGCTAACCGGGATCGAACCGGTGACCTCTTGCATGCCATGCAAGCGCTCTCCCAACTGAGCTATAACCCCGTAAAAAAATGAGATGGTGGAGGTAAACGGGATCGAACCGATGACCCTCTGCTTGCAAAGCAGATGCTCTCCCAACTGAGCTATACCCCCACAGAGAGAAATTTTCTTAATGGTGGAGGTAAACGGGATCGAACCGATGACCCTCTGCTTGCAAAGCAGATGCTCTCCCAACT
>NZ_JBGVMC010000266.1:0-1752 GCF_045124615.1 Succinivibrio sp. | reverse complement strand
CAAAAAGATTAAGTAAACAATATTCATAAATCATAAATTACCATTCAAAATAATAAATGGTGTCGATGCAACAAAATCATTTCTTCCAAAGCAAAGACACCATTAAACAAAAAAGTAAATTCTCTGTTTACTAAATCACTAATCTATCTATGCTCTTAAGTCAGTTATTTTATCTGTGGCAATCAAAAGCCATAAGTAGCTGTTTTACTTGAGCTAGTCTTGGATATTTCTCTGATTCTTTTAGGTTATATCTCAATCAGTTCTGACCTGTTATACTGTATTCATTATTCTTGCACATAGTAACAAGGGTTATCAGATAATCGTTAGAGACTTTGTGATCTTTATTAAATTCAATAATTCCACCAGTCTCATCTCCACTGATACGTTTGATACCAAGTTTTGTAGCAAGTTTTTTAAGCTTTGTAACCTCAAAGAGATTTTCAGCAGCCTTTGGCAGAAAACCGAATCTGTCGATAAGTTCTACTTTCAGATCGGTAAAGTCATCATCAGATTCAACTGATGAAAGTCTCTTGTACAAAGACAGCCTTGTATTTACATCACCAATGTAATCATCAGGGAAAAGACAAGGAATATGCAGATCGATATCGCATTCATTCATGTTCAGATCAACTAAAGATGGCTCTTTTCCTTCCTTTAATGCCTTTACAGCATTTTCAAGCATCTGAGAGTAGAGTGCAAAACCGATTGATTCAATCTGCCCTGACTGCTCCTCGCCAAGAAGTTCACCTGCACCTCTGATTTCAAGATCGTGAGTTGCAAGAACGAATCCAGCTCCTAATTCCTCAAGTGATGATATAGCCCGAAGTCTTAGTTTTGCATCTTTTGATAAGAGCTGCTCTGGTGGTGTAAACAGATAAGCATATGCCTGGTGATGTGAACGACCTACACGACCTCTTAGCTGATGAAGCTGAGCAAGTCCTAACAGATCGGCTCTGTCTATTATGATTGTATTTGCACTTGGAACATCAAGACCATTTTCAACGATAGTAGAGCAGACAAGCAGATTATATCTTTGATGATAAAAATCATGCATTACCTTTTGCAGCTCCTTTTCATTTAACTGTCCATGACCAATACCAATCTTTGCCTCAGGGACAAGCTCAGCAAGCTGTCTTGCTCTTTGTTCAATTGTTGCAACATCGTTGTGAAGATAGTAGACCTGACCGCCACGCTTGAGCTCACGTAATATAGCTTCACGGGTTACGCTGTCTGATCTTTGTGATACAAATGTCTTAACAGCAAGTCTTGACTCAGGTGGAGTTGCAATAATTGAAAGTTCTCTCATGCCCTCCATTGCCATATTAAGAGTTCTTGGAATAGGTGTTGCAGTAAGTGTAAGAATATCTACACTTGCTCTTATCTTTTTTAGAGCCTCTTTTTGCTTTACACCGAAGCGATGCTCCTCATCGACAATAATAAGTCCAAGATCTTTAAACTTTATATCCTTTGATAAAAGCTTATGGGTTCCTATGATTATATCTACAGCACCAGATTCAACTTTTCTTATTACCTCATTTTGTTCTTTTGTACTTTTAAAGCGGGAGAGCAGTTCAATGGTAATTGCAGTTGATGCAAATCTTTCCTTAAAATTCTGATAGTGTTGCTCTGCAAGAATAGTGGTAGGAACTAAAAGGGCGACCTGTTTTGAATTACTTGCAACGACAAATGCTGCTCTTAGAGCAACTTCTGTCTTACCAAAACCAACATCACCACAGACAAGTCTGTCCATAG
>NZ_JBGVMC010000265.1:0-3900 GCF_045124615.1 Succinivibrio sp. | reverse complement strand
TGAAACACAGTGGGATGAAGGTTCTCAATTCTTTCCAAAAAGCTCATTTCAGGTAACAAATATCAGTTGTGGTACCGGTGCTGAAAATGTAGTACCAGGCTCATGTTACATCATGTGCAACTGGAGATATTCAGATTTGTTAAACAAAGATCTGATTGAGAGAAAAGTCACAACAATTGTAAACGATCTCAAATTAGACTGTGAAATAAGATATGTAGTTAATGGACTTCCTTTTGTAACAAAAGGCGGAGAACTTCTTGATGTTCTAAAAGAAGCTATCAGTTTGCACACTAAGGTTAATCCATCACTTTCAACTGCAGGTGGTACCTCAGATGGTAGATTTATAGCACCTTTAGGAACAAAGGTTGTTGAATTTGGACCTCTGTCAACACACATTCACAAGGTAAACGAAGCTGTTTCTTTAAACAGTCTTGAAAAGTTAAAAGACATCTTTGTTACAACTTTAGAAAAACTTTTCTAAGCAATGTCATACTCTTCAAAATTTGAGGAGTATGGCTTTTCATGCAAACATCAATCTTTGATTTTGACAAATATATGTGCACACAATTTGGTAATATTTGTAAAAATGTGCTGATTGTATAAAATCATCCGTAAAAATTCTTTATTAAATCAAATATCAATTCACAAAAATTCAAAAGTTCATTACAATAAACAGATAGTTTTATATTCATTTTTTTAAAGGAGTTTCTTGTGGAAACCCAAAAGCAAGAACCAGAACAGATCAAAAACGAAGTGCAGCCATCAGATATCGAGAAAAAAGAGAATGTATCAGAGGATGGCACACGCTTAGAGCATATTAAAGAGGCTCTTGATATTTTATATAAGACCTTCCCAAAGGCATTTGTAAAAGATGGTGACATTAAGCCATTAAAGATTGGTATCTTTGATGATATTAAACAGAGAGCTTCTTCAATTGAAGGTTTATCACTGTCAAAAGTGCGTTCTGCTTTAAGAATGTATACAACAAGACTTAAATATCTGTACAGCTTAAAAGCTGGTGTTCACAGAATTGACATTGACGGCAATGAGATTGAAGATGCTGTTAATGCAGAGCATGAGGCATATGCTAAAGAAAAGATTGCTCAGATTAATGCAAAGCGCAATGTAAACAAGAAACCTGTTCGCAAGGATAACAAAAAGAATTTCAAGCAGAACAGAGCTCAGGGTAAGGGGGCAAGAAAGCCATTCAAGGTTGATGGTATCAAGGGTACACAGGATAACTTAAAGTTTGGTACAAATGTTCTTGTATTAAGTTCAGAGCAACGCTTTGTTCGTGGTGTTGTAGCTCAGGATGCATCAAAAGATACAGTTAGAGTAACTCTAAATTCAGGTCTTACTCTCACCTTACCTTTAGATAGAGTTCTTCTTCCAAAGACATCTAATTAGGTTTTCAATTGAAAAACATTATAAAATTTGCAGTGACCGGTCTTGTACTTGGTTGCTGCTTTAATGCCAACGCAAAACTTACAGTTCCAACCTTTGAGCAGATGCCTGTTCTTTCTCCAGAACAGAGACATTCTGTTTCATGTCTTAGAATCTACAACTATTTTACAAGAGCTCATTATAAGGTTGTAACTACTGATGATGCTTTTACCAAAAAGGTAATTGACCGTTTTGTAACATATCTTGATTACAATCATTCCTTATATACAAAAAAGGAAATTGATGAAATCTATGCAAATGCACCATCAATTCTTCAGGGATTAGAAAAGTGCTATCTTGATTATCCTTATGCTGTATATAACGAGAACATTAAAAAGCGTTATACAAAATACAAATATATGCTCTCGTTACTTGAAAAGGGTATTAATCTTAATACAGATAAAACAATTGAGATTGATAGAACTAAGGCTGAATTTGCAAAAGATGAGCAGGAATTAAAGAGTCTGTGGGAAAAAGAGCTCATTAATGATTATGAGGTTCAGCTGTTAAACGGCAAGTCAAAGCAAACTGCACTTAAGCGTATTAAGAACAGATATATTGCAGCAATGAACAGAGTAGCTCAGGTGTCATCTGAGGATGTGTTCTCAATCTTTGAAAATTCTTTTGCTACAGCTATCGATCCACATACAAATTACTTTGGACCTGTTGAGTCTGAGAATTTTAATGATGATATCAATCTGTCATTAGAAGGCATTGGTGCTGTTTTATCACAAGAAGATGAGTTTACAGTTATTGAATCTATTCTTCCAGGATCACCTGCTGAAAAATCAAAGAAGCTCAAACCAAAAGACAGAATTGTCGGAGTAAGACAGGATAATGGCAAGAGTGATGACATTATCGGCTGGAGACTTACTGAAGTTGTAAAGAAGATCAAGGGTAAGAAGGGCACCAAGGTTATTCTTGAGATTGAAAGAGGTGATGGTGCAACTTCTAAAACCTTTAATGTTGAACTTGTTCGAGACAAGATCCGTTTACAGGACAAGGAAGCTAAGTCAAAGGTTTATGACAGCTACGACGGTAAGAAAATCGGTGTAATCACCATTTCAAGTTTCTATACCGATCTTCATCAGAACGTGATCCGTGAAATAAACAAGCTTACAAATCAGAATGTTGATGCAATTGTTGTTGATTTAAGAAACAACGGTGGTGGACTTCTACCTGAAGGTATTTTCACTACAGGCTTATTCATCAAATCTGGTCCTGTTGTGCTTGTACGTGATGTAAATGCAGAGCAGACAACTTATGATGATACTGACAATACAATGCAGTATAAAGGTCCTTTAGTTGTACTGATTAACCGTCTGTCAGCTTCAGCATCTGAAATTATGGCTGCAGCGCTGCAGGATTATGGCAGAGCACTTATCGTTGGTGATAATTCATATGGTAAAGGCACAGTTCAGCAGAGCAGACCTTTAACTAGAATCTATGACCTTAAGGATTCACACTTTGGCTCAATCCATTACACAATTGCCAAATTCTATAGAATAAATGGCGGTTCAACTCAGCTTCGCGGTGTAACACCTGATATTACTCTTCCAACATTGATTGATGTTACAGAGTTTGGTGAGAAATCAGAGCCAAATGCTCTTGAATGGGACAGCATAAAGCCAAGCGAATATGATCGTTATATCAGTGCTGCTAATATAACTAATATTGTTAAGGAGCTTGAGAAGAAGCATAATCAAAGAATTGCAACCGATCCTGTATTCAATGTAATAAAAAGCGAGCAGGAACGCTATGCTAAACTCAAGGCAAAGAAGGTATTATCTATAAATTATGATAAGCGCCTGAAGCTGTTTAAAGAGGATGAGGCAATAAATCTTGCTAATACTAATACAAGACTAAAGGCAATGGGAAAAGATCCTGTAAAGAATGTTAAGGATATTCCTGATGACTTTGTTTTTGACGATCCTCTTTTAAAAGCAAGTGTGAATATTGCATCTGATTTTTCTGCGATTGTAAAAGAGCAGAATATTGATTTGAGTGCACAGGATTCAACACCGATACTGCTTAAATACAGAAACAAGGAATAATACTAATAAGCCTGGTTTTTCCAGGCTTTTTAGACACAGGATATAAAATGGAAAAGAAGACATTTAAGGCAAAAAAGCGTACAGACTATAAAAGCCCAGATTTTACAGTTACCAATATTGATCTTACTTTTGAACTTGATGATACAAAAACAAAAGTAAGTTCAGTTGCTCATTTTATCCGTCTTACTCAGGATAAAAAGGCTCCATTAATTCTTGATGGTGAAGAGCTTGTTTTAAAGTCTGTTAAAGTTGATGGTGTAGCAGCTAAATATAAAGAGCATGACAACAAACTTGAAATCTTATCTGTTCCTGATGAGTTTGATCTTTATATTGAAAATGAGATTAATCCAACAGCAAATACATCTCTTATGGGCCTTTACAAATCTGATGGTGCATTCTGTAC
>NZ_JBGVMC010000264.1:0-3401 GCF_045124615.1 Succinivibrio sp. | reverse complement strand
ATTGTTATTGATAGTGAGTTCTCGTATCTGTGTTACCTCGTAAGAGGTGTCAGAATTAAACAATAACACAAGCTGTTCTTTTGCTACGTTTATATACTTATCGACAGTAACAGTATTGATACCGACAGCTATGTTTGTCAGCTTGACCCCACTCAACCAATCAGGAAGCCAAACAGAGCCAACGTTACCATTTTTCTGTAATTCTGTATCTAGGTCAATAGCCTGTTTATAATCGTTGATTGCATAATTGTAATCAAAGAAAATTCTAGGCACATCTCTCTGTGCAATTCTATCCTCAAGATTGTTGTACGTACTTAATACGTCAGTCTTATATTCATACTGAACCATCGCATTTGCAAGAGGTTGCAAAAACAGATTAACACTCATGTAAACCTACCTATCACTCATTTCTCAACACGCTCATTATTATAACACACAAAGTAAAAAGGCTAGATTTTACTCTAGCCTTTTACACGTATTATGCAGTTTGAATTATCTGCCTTACAGTTCTAGGATTTTGCTTAATCGTGTTGATTATAGCCTGTTGTCCCTCTGATGTTTGCAGATATGATTTCAGCATATTAGGATCGACCATATTAACAATACTAACCTGTCCTGTGCCATTGGTATTATAGTTATTTACAGTATTTGTAGAATAACTTGAGCCGTTGTGCATAGCTTCGAGGTTGCTTAAACCGATACGATTTACATCTTCCTGACTAAACACATATTCGCCCTTATGCACAATGCCAGCAGGTTCATATTTACCACCATTACCAGTGTAGCCACCATCAGCAAACAAGGCTCTTGCCTGATTTGCAATCGTAGCTCCTAACAACGCAGTCTGACCTGCTGTTACAGCACCACCCATTGTAGCAGTAGCGACATATGTAGCAGGAACAGCCCATGCAGTAGCTACAGCCTTAGATGCTAATATGCTAGAGCCTGTTACCATAGCTTGTTGTTCTTCTGTAACAGCAGTCATCATAAGCTGAGTAACAGCCCATTGTATTCCCATCTTGATTAAAGAGGAAATCAAGTCTACTGCAATAGTCTGAGCAACATTAGCCATTGTTTCTCTAAAATCTTCACCCTTAACAATAGCATTAGCCAAGCCGTCAGCCAAGCCGTTGGTGAAAGTAGTAAGTGCATTTCCAAGTGTTTCGCTTATGGTTACGCTCAACCCCTTAAAGCCGTCAGTTAATTGAGACAAAGCATTAAGACCTGCTATGCTCCATTCGCCCCACTTTTCAGGGTCTAATCCCATAGAATTTAACATCATATCAGATTTTTGGTCTGTTCCAAACTGTGAAACATAACTTAAAAAGTCTGACATTCCTGAACCCATGTAATTAGCCATACCTGCACTAGACAGGTTGCCACTTTTATATGCTTCAAGATAGCCATAATTTTTCGCAAGCACACCTGTATTAAGCTGATTCTTGCCGTACTCACTTCCGACTGCTTCACCATACCCTTTAGATTTTGCCAAATCAAAAGTAGCACCATAAGCCTGCAATCGTAAGGCGATCTTTTCGCCAGCAGACAGACCTGCTGTTTTACGTTGCTTGCGTAAAGCTTCTTCTCTCTTTTGATACTGTTCTTCCCAGTCATTAACAAAATCTGAACTCTTGTTCTGCTTAATTTGTTTTGCAGTTTCTTCGTTAATCTGCACCAAGAAATCTCGTTGTTTCTTTAACAGATTAGTATATGCTTCGGTAGGCTTGTTTAAGGCTTTACTCTTTTCAATAAGATCATTTAAAGCCTCTATATTAGTCTGACGCTTATTTTCTTCTTTTTCAAGCTCCTTGATAAAGTCCTGTTCTGCGTCTGCTACTTCCTCCATGTGTCTACGCTGTAAGAACAATGTCTGCAATCTGTTTAAATCAGTCTCAGACAGTTTAACACCTGCTTCACTTGCTTTCTTTAACAATTTAGCCTGTTCTGAGTACCATTCTGTCATTTCTGTGTTAAGGAATAACAGATTTTTGTTAGTACCGACCATATCCTCAAAGGTTGCAAGGATTTTTTCAGGATTGCGACTGTCATACCAGTTGCCACCTAATTCTCTCATGTCTAACCACGGAATATCAAATTCTCTGTGTCTGCCATGACCTCCTCTGCCTTTCTTGTCTTCTTTTGGTGGTTTTTCGGTCTTTCCTGCTAAAAAGGCTACTTGGCTTTCTGCACTCTTGCCTTGTAATTCAGGAGAGGACAAATGAGTAGTAAAAGACTGTTTTGTTTCAGTATTAGTGGCCTTAATCATGCCATTACCTAAGTTGATAATTTCTAATCCTGCTCCACCGACAGTATATGCTTTAGCCTTGTTGATAGCGTCAATAGAGTCAGCAAAAGCCTGATCTGCTACGGATTTAATGTAGTCAAACATGTTCTTCATAAAGTCCGTATTAACACTTTTTACGTACTCTAACAGGTCTTTTTCTTCTTGGCTAAGTTCTTCATTGTTAAGCATCTTGTCGTAAATCTGAGCGACTTCCTTTGCGTAACCTGATTTATCATTCTTTACAAGTCCTGCAACCTCTTGTAACTGTTTAACTCTATCAGGTGTAAGGTCGTTCGCATTACGCAATTTTGTTGCCATTTCCTCAAACAAATTGGCAGTCTCTAAACTGTAATCAGCCTGCTTTTTGTAATTCTGATACATTTCTTCTGACAGCTTAGTATTGTTCTTGGCGTACTCAAGATGTTTTTTGCCCTCTTTATCAACAAATTCATAAATCTTGATTTGTGATTGTGAATTTGCTTTTGCGTACTCCTCAAGAGATTTTGCATATTTGATAGTTTGATTTGTATATACCTCTGCTTCATCCTTGAAAAGTCTAGTCATAGGGGCTACAAGCTGATAACGCTGTAATTTAATTTTGGCATTAGCTACATTTTGACTGCTTACCATTTGTTCTGCACTGATAGAATTAGAGTATCTAGCTTGATTAATTAATGGTATTGCCCGTTTTGCAGTATCAATCATCTTCTGTAATTCTTTTTGATTTCCAGAATAAAATTCAGGATTATTTACTGCTTGCTTAACATGCTCTATAACTCTTACCATTGGCTCAGCAAATTTTTGGTCAATGTTCATTAAGGTGGCATCGGCAATAGCCCTTTCAACCTCAGAAATGTCTTTGAGCAACAATGTTGATTTTTGCTTTAAAGTACCACCAGCATCATCTTCAAAATGCTCTAATGTATAAATCATTTCGTCAAAAGTTTTTTCTAAAGGTGGTTCTTTTCCTTTATACGGAATAAAAGGATAGATATGAGCAGGAATACCTTGTTGTATCTCTTGTGGAAATATTTGATCATTAAATCTTTTTCTGATACTAACACCTGCCTGTAGTGCACTATCGTCTATGACCTTAACAAGATAGTCAACGCCCTCG
>NZ_JBGVMC010000263.1:0-7921 GCF_045124615.1 Succinivibrio sp. | reverse complement strand
TCTCTTCTAGCTTTTTCTTCTCCTCTAGCTTTTTCTTTTCTTCAAGCTTTTTCTTTTCTTCAAGCTTTTTCTTCTCCTCTAGCTTTTTCTTTTCTTCAAGCTTCTTCTTTTCTTCTAGCTTTTTCTTCTCTTCCTCAAGTTTTTTCTTTTTCTCTTCCTCGAGTTTCTTCTTTCTCTCTTCTTCTAACTTTTTCTTTTTCAAAGCAAGCTCAGCTTGTTTTTGCTCTTCTAAAGCCTTGAGCTTTTTCATTCGCTCTTCAAGCTGTTTTTGCTCTTGCTGCTGCTTTAATTTCTGCTGTTCAAGCTCTGCCTGTTTTTTATCCTCAACAGGTACCTCAACTTTCTTTTGTTTAGCACCTGAAGGTTTGCCCTTTGCAGGAGGAACAAAAGTAGCATGCATAAGATCGCCATTTCCCATATTTGGTTTTGATGGCTTATCTAATGATACTCTCACTAGGAGAACTGCGATTATGATTGCATGAACTATCAGTGCAAAAATAAACGCAACTTTCATGTTGATTTTCATTTTCTACTCAATCGGATCAGTTACCAAACCAACGCTTTTTACACCACCGTTTTTAAGAGCGTTCATAAGCATGATGACGTTATTGTATGCAACCTGAGCATCACCCTGAACAACCACTGGTCTTGTAGGATCCTTTTGCAGCTGTTCTGATACATATGCTGTAAGAGATTCAAGATTATCCATTTTCACAGCATTTGAATCGATACTTACAAAAAACTGACCTGCCTTATCAACAGTTGCAATAATAGGAGTCTGCTGATCCTGATTCATTGTTTCTGCCTGTGCCTTTGGCAAATCAACTGTTACGCCCTGCATAACAACAGGTGCTGTTGCAATAAAGATAACCAAAAGCACAAGCATAACATCAATGTATGGAACAACATTGATTTCTGCCTTTGCTCTTGATTTCATTCTTGAACGTGCTGACTGCATATTAACCTCTAATGAAAGTTTGTATTTCTTACAGAAGAGCGCAGTCTGTCACCTTCTACACCAGGGGTATGATAAGTTACTCTATCTGTCGAACTCTGGTTTTGTGAAAGTCTTGATCTTAAATGAGATGCTGAATCATCCTGTGCTGTTGAGTGTGATGTGCTGTTTGCATGAGGATATGACTGATTCTGGCTGTTTACATTATTAACCTCATTTTTCTGATTCATTTCAGAACGTACACGAACAAGTCTTCTGTTGAGAATTGTTGCAAACTCATCCATGAAGTTGATATATCTGTTCTCTAAAGCCTCAACTTTTGTTACAAAGCGATTATAGAACATAACAGCAGGGATAGCGGCAAAAAGACCCATTGCTGTAGCAATCAAAGCTTCTGCAATAGGAGGAGCTACCATTGAAAGTGTTGCATTCTTTACAGCTGCAAGTGCAATAAAAGCATGCATAATACCCCAAACAGTACCAAATAAACCGATATAAGGACTGATAGAGCCGATGGTTGCAAGAGTTGACAGATGACCTTCAAGATTCTCCATCTCTCTTGACTGAGATACCTTCATCTGACGGTATGTACCATCCATAACAACTTCCTGATCAGCAGGACCTGAATTTATAAGACGAACGAACTCCTTAAAGCCAGCTGAGAAAATCACCTCAAGACCTAAAAGCTCTGATGATCTTTTGATACAGTCATTGTACAGATTGTTCAAGTCAATACCTGACCAGAACTTCTCTTCAAAGTCATCAGCCTTTATTCTTGCATTCTTGTATGAACTTGATTTAGCAAAAATAATTGTCCAGGAAACAACTGATAAGCCAAGTAAAAACAGCATTACCACCTGAACTAAGAAGCTGGCGTTAAAAATAAGATGTGTTATGGATAAAGAACTATTTGCTTCCATTTTTAACCTTTAATATTTACTGTATATGAATCTGTATTCTCAGGAATGAATTTAGCTGCATATTCAAGTGCTTCTTTTGGCATTGAAACTGGTTTGTGCTTTGCAAGATCTACAAAGGCAATAGAACACTCAAACTCAAAAAGCAGTTCATCATTCTGATTAAAAATCTGCTGATATATTTTTAAACTTGCAAAACGAGCTTTCACAGGGATGCAACTTACCTTAAGTTCATCGTCAAGTTTTGCAGAGCTAATATAGTTTCCCTTTATGCTTTTAATTACAAAACCAAGTTTATCTTCAAGCAGTTTATTCTGAGAAAAGCCCATTGCTCTTAGCCAGTCTGTACGGCATCTTTCGCAGAACTTCAGATAATTTGCATAGTATACTATGCCACCTGCATCAGTATCCTCAAAATATACTCTGAATTTTTCAAAAAAAGTTTCCATTACTCTTTCCAACAGTTAATCTTTTATTCTTTTTTTAAACCGAATTTTTCATATGCCCTGGCAGTTGCGACACGTCCTGTTCTTGAACGCTGAACAAATCCCTGCTGAATTATATAAGGCTCGACAACATTCTCAAGAGTATCCCTATCATGACCTAATGAGGCTGCAAGACTTTCTATTCCCACAGGACCTCCGTTGAAATCATAAATAATGCTCTTTAGATATTCCCTGTCAAAATCATCAAATCCGTCTTCATCGATTAAAAGCATTTTAAGCGCTGCTCTGGCAATTTCAAGAGTAATTGTTCCATTTCCCTTAACCTGAGCATAATCTCGTACTCTCCTTAGCAGACGATTAGCAATTCTAGGTGTTCCTCTTGATCTTGCTGCAATCTCATGCGCACCTTCTTTAGAAATTACAACGTTAAGCTTCTTTGCAGATGCATTGACGATTATTTCAAGCTCCTCTGGTGTATAGAACCTTAGCTGCAGAATAATTCCAAATCTTGCTCTTAAAGGAGAGGTAAGTGTACCTGCTCTTGTAGTTGCACCAACAAGAGTGAAAGGATTTAAGGTGATTTTAATAGATCTTGCAGACGGACCTTCACCTGTCATGATGTCCACCATATAATCTTCCATTGCAGGATATAAAAACTCCTCAATTATTGGAGACAGACGGTGGATCTCATCAATAAAGATTACAGATCGTGGCTGCAGGTTTGTTAAAAGTGCTGCAGCATCGCCCTTTTTCTCAAGAGCAGGTCCTGAGGTCTGCGATATTGAAACAGACAACTCATTTGCAATAATATTTGATAATGTAGTCTTACCAAGACCTGGAGGCCCGAAGATTAGAACATGATCAAGAGCCTCACCTCTTTTTCTTGCTGCCTCAAGTGCAATTGACAGCTGTTCTTTTACCTCATTTTGACCTACATAATCTGCAAGTGTTGTTGGTCTTAATGCTCTATCTTCACCTGATTTTGTAAGCTCCTGTAATATCTCATCTTGTGTTTTCTCAGGTCTTACAATGCTGTCAACCTCAATGGAATCAGCGAAGATCCCCATATTGTCATCAGACATTTATCGGCCTCCTTTAGAAATCAAAGATAGAGCTTTTACAATTATCTGCTGAGTTGAAAGTGAAGGTTCTTCTTTTAGTACTAGCTTTACATATTTTACTGAATCGTTCTCTTTATAACCTAATGCAGTCATAGCTGCTACAGCATCAGAGAATCTGTCATCGCAAGAGTCAGCATTTCCCTGATTAATCTGTAAGGACTGAGAGTTGTCATTTGCAAAGCTCTTCAGTGAGTCTTTTAGCTCTACTACCAGTCTTGAAGCTGTTTTCTTGCCAACTCCCGGGATCTGCTCTAGACTTGATGCCTTTTCTTGAAGAACTGAAGATACAAACTCATCTACACTGAATGTTGATAAAACAGCCAAAGCCATTTTAGGACCAACACCATTGACTTTTATTAGAGCTCTGAACAGAGATCGCTGTCTGATTGTTGAAAATCCAAAGAGAACCTGGGCATCCTCTCTTACTACATGATGGATATAAACAAAGCATGGAGCATCAATTTTAAGTTCTGACAGGCTTGATACGGGCATATCAACCTCATATCCTACACCAGATGAAACTTCAATCAGTGCAGTAACGCCGTCTATTCTTAAAACCTTGCCTCTTAAACTTCCTATCATAATATTTTTACTTATCTCTCTGATAGCGTCCGTGCACTGCACCCTGAGTTGCGACGCCGTTTCCTATAGTTTGTGTAACCTTGCTTGTAAAGCAGTGACATAGAGCACAGGCAAGAGCGTCAGCAGCATCTGCCTGAGGATTTGCTGTCAGATGAAGAATATGCTTAATCATATACTGCACCTGTTCTTTTTTAGCCCAGCCATAACCTACAACTGACTGCTTTATCTGCATTGGCGTATATTCATAAACCATAAGGCCATGATTTGCCCCAGCTACAATTGCCGCAGCTCTTGCTTCAGAAAGTTTCACGGTTGACTGAACATTTTTTGACAAGAATGTCTCTTCTATAGCCATACAGTCAGGCTTGTACTGCTCAACAAGAGTTGAGACCGCATCAAAAATAACTTTTAGCTTTGAAGCAAGATCACCGTTTCCGGTTTTGATACACCCAGAGCCAATATAGGTAACATCACTGCCGGTCATTTTAACAATGCCATATCCAGTAAAACGCGAACCTGGGTCAATTCCGATGACGATTTTGGACATAAATACAGTGTTGCTACAAAAAAAGATTATCAGCTTTTAAGACGAATTATTCTGTACGATTATACGAATTTAACAGCAAGAATAAAATATATTTCAGTTATATTTGATAGGTTGAAAGATATTTTTTCAAAGATGAAAATGCTTTGCAAATATCTGCATTACAAAATCATGCTGCCAGGCAGAATCGAACTGCCGACCTCCTGATTACGAATCAGTTGCTCTACCTACTAAGCTATGGCAGCGTGAGAGTATTCTAAAAAATTCTAAATTAAGATTCAATATTTTGATAGAATGATTATCAAGAGGTTAACATGGACACATACAGACAGATAGTATTAAACGCATTCAAGCTTATTATCCTTTTTGTATTCTTCAATAATTCTCATGCATATCCGCCAACTGACTCAATAAGAATCGTAATTTTAGTATTCGGATCTATTATGCTCATGGTTTGTGGCTTTGAATTTAAAAAGGAGAAAAAGCGCTTTAGAACCATGTTCATGTGGTGCTTTGCCTTTTTACCATGGCTTTTTTACGCTCAGGTAAGTTTTATTGCTAGTGCTAAAGAGCTAAGCGTCTTTAAATATCTTACAGACAATATTCATGTTCTTTTTATATACAATTCAACAAGGCTCATTTTCGGTCTTTGCGTATTTATTATCATCCTTTTTGAATTTTTCAGAGCAATTAGAAATCTTTACTCAAAAGATTAAGCTCACAAAGAAAAAAATTCCAAAAAACAGGCAAAGATATGCCTGTTTTTTTGTATAATATCCATTTATATTTTTAATTAAACTAACAGAGGTAAAAATGGCACAGCTTTCAGGTGTAGCACTTGTTGGAGACGTTGGCGGTACCAACGCAAGATTATCACTGGTAAATTTAGCAGATGGCTCTTTATCTAATACCATTATCTATTCATCAGTAGACAATGAATCATTAGAGCTTGTAATCAAAAAATATCGTGAGGATGCAGGTGTTGAATTTGATTCAGCTTGTATCGCTATTGCCTGCCCTGTTAATGGTGACTACATCAAGATGACCAATAATCATTGGGAATTCTCAATAAGCAAGATGAAAGAAAATCTTGGTCTTAAAGAATTGGTTTTCATCAATGATTTTACTGCAATGTCTATGTGCACAACTGCAATTGACATCAAGGATATGACACAGGTTGGCGGAGAGTCTATCGATCCTAAGGCTCCTAAGGCAATTTACGGTGCAGGTACCGGTCTTGGTGTTGGCTATCTTATCAATGTAAATGACAAGTGGATCCCTCTTTCAACAGAAGGCGGTCACGTTGATCCTAGTGCTACAACCTCAAGACAGGATGATATTCTTCGTGAGTTAAGAAAGAACTTCAAACACGTATCAGCTGAGCGTCTGCTTTCAGGTCAGGGTTTAGTAAATCTATACAAAGCAATTGCAACTTTAAACGGTCACGAGGTTAAGGATGTTGAGCCTTGCGATGTAACAGCAGGTGCTTTTGCAGATCCTGCATGTCCTGACTGCAAGGAGGCAATTGATCAGTTCTGCGCAATGATGGGCGTATTCGGTTCAAATCTTGCTGTAAACCTACTTACAAAGGGTGGCGTATACATTGCAGGCGGTATCGTTCCAAGATTCATTGAATACTTCAAAAATTCATCATTCAGAGAGAACTTCGATAATGCAGGTAGATTCTCTGAGACTATGAAGAAATTACCTGTTTATGTAATTTCTCACAAGGATGCCGGTCTGCTAGGAGCTGGAGCTTATATTCGTCAGCAGTTAGGTGCAGATCTTTAATTTTTTAAATATTAGTCTTGCAGCCTGAGTTTTACTCAGGCACTAAAAAAAGCCAAAACATAAAATGTTTTGGCTTTTTATATGCTTTGATATTTCAAAGCTTAATCAAGGAATCCTCTTAATCCCTGTGAACGGCAAGGATGGCGCAGTTTTCTTAAAGCCTTAGCTTCAATCTGACGAATACGCTCACGGGTAACACCAAACTGACGACCAACCTCTTCAAGAGTATGATCTGATGGCATACCAATACCAAAACGCATTCTTAGAACCTGAGCCTCACGTGGTGGCATTTCATCTAAAACGCCATTGATTGCATTCTTCAGGCTCTCAGATGTTGCTGCCTCTGCTGGAACTACTATTGAGCTATCCTCAATAAAATCGCCTAAATGTGAATCGTCATCATCACCTACAGGAGTTTCTAAAGAAATAGGCTCCTTAGCAATCTTCATTACCTTTCTGATCTTATCTTCAGGTAAACCCATCTTTGCTGCTAACTCTTCTGGAGTTGGCTCTCTGCCCTTCTCCTGAAGCATCTGACGAGAAATACGATTGAGCTTGTTAATAGTTTCAATCATATGAACTGGAATTCTGATTGTACGGGCCTGATCAGCAATAGATCTTGTAATAGCCTGTCTAATCCACCATGTTGCATATGTAGAGAACTTGTAGCCACGTCTGTATTCAAACTTATCTACAGCCTTCATCAGACCAATATTACCTTCCTGAATCAGATCAAGGAACTGAAGACCTCTGTTTGTATACTTTTTAGCAATGGAAATAACAAGACGAAGGTTAGCCTCAACCATCTCCTTCTTAGCCTTCTTAGCCATTGCATCGCCCATCATGATACGTCTTGCAAGATCTCTTAAGCGACAGATATTGATACCTGAATCAGTTTCGATTTCCTTTAAGGCATCAACGCACTTTTTGATTTCTGGCTCATATTCTTTGAGCTTTGCTGTATAAGCTTTCTTGCTCTTGCAGGCTTTTTCAAACCATTCCATTTCAGATACGACTTCTTCATCATTGTAGAACTTCTTGAGTTCTTCAATCTTCATGCCGCATCTTCCAACTGCAATTTCACGTACTCGACGATCCTGCTTTTTAACACGATCCATCATTTCGTGAAGCTTACGAAGCAAACTTTCAAGTTGTGATGGAACAATCTTGAAGGTTTTGAAAATTTCTACTAGCTTCTCAAGTTCCTTCTGATACTTCTTGTCTGTTGTTGACTTAGCTCTTGCTGCAATAACCTTATCAAACTGAACTCTAAGCTCTGTAAAGCGCTTTCTAGTTTCCTCAGGATCAGGACCTGAATCATTTGGAGAATCATCGCCATCAGAATCTAAATCGTCTTCATCTTCAATTTCGTCTTTATTAGCTTTAGCTTTCTTCTTTGATGGCTTTGCAGATACTGACTCTTCTTCCTCATCAAGAGCTTCAAGCTCTTTATCAAGTTCAGCTTCAGCATTCTCATCAACATCGATAATAATATCGTCATTGTCATCTGTTGAGCTGTTAGGATCAGCAAAACCGTTAATGATATCGCCAAGCTTGATCTCAGA